>JASHPR010000455.1 GCA_030038015.1 Streptosporangiaceae bacterium | reverse complement strand
GCGGGACTGCGGCCGCCCCGCCCCGGGCCTGGGCGCGGGGAGGGGCCGGTCCGCGTGCAGGGCCAGGACCGGGATCCGCTGCCCGGTCTGCCGCGCGAGGCGGACGAACTTCCGCGGGTTGCCGAACGATTCGAGGTAGAGCACGGCGATCCTGGTCACCCCGTCCTGCGCCCACCAGGTCAGCATGTCGTTGCCGGACACGTCGTACTTCCTGCCGACCGAGACGAACGAGGAGATGCCGACACCGAGCCGGGACAGCTGCCCAGCCAGGGCCAGGCCGAGACCGCCGGACTGCATCACCAGCCCCGCCGTGCCCGGCTGCGGGTGGGCGGCGGCCAGGGTCGCGTCCAGGCCGATCCCGGGCACGGCGACGCCGAAGCACTCCGGGCCGATCAGCCGCATGCCGTGGCGCCGGCAGGCGGCGAGCAGGTCGGCGCCCTGGCCCTCGTCCAGCCCTGCGGTGATCACCGCGAGGCTGCGCACGCCGCGGCGCCCGCACTCCTCGGCGGTGCCGGCCACGGCGGCCGGCGGCACCGCCAGCACCGCCAGGTCGGCCGGCTCGGGAAGGCCGGCCACCGACGGCACGCACGGGATCCCCTCGATGTGCCGCGCGTGCGGGTTCACCGGGTACACGCGGCCCGCGTACCCGCCGGTGGTGACGGCGTGCAAGATCGCGCGGCCCACCGATCCCGGCCGCCGGCTGGCGCCCACCACCGCCACCGACGCGGGCTGCAGCAGGGAGCGCAGGCTGTCCAGGTCGGCGTGCCTCTCCCGCTCCGGCGCGGCCTCCTCGCGGGGCTGCCAGGCCGGGTCCGCGGAGGCCGCGCCGGGCGCTGTTGTGATCACTCCTTCGCCGCCGCGGGTGCGCTGAGCTTCTCGACCACGTCCACGACGCCGTCGATGTCCCAGATCAGCCTCACGGCCACCGGCAGCAGGTCGGGCGTGCCCGCCGCGCTCAGCTGGCCGCTGAGGACCACGACCCCCTGGTTGACCGTCACGGAGACGCTCTCCGGATCCACGAACAGGATCTCGGTCAGCAGCTCCTGAACCTCGCTGGCGATCTGGGCATCCGGCCGGAGGAACACCGTGAGCAGGTCACGCCTGGCGACGATGCCGAGCAGCTTCCCGTCGGGGTCGACCACGGGCAGCCGCTTGATGCGGTGGGCGTGCATCAGCGAGGCCGCCCTGGGCAGCGGCGCGTCGGGGTGAATGGTGATCGCCGGCGAGGTCATCAGCTGTTCGGCGTTCAGCCGCGGGTGCTGCCGGGCGCGGCCGCGGGACCAGGGCAGATGGCCCGTGGCCGTCCTGGCCTTCCTGGCCTCCTGGTCCTCGGCGGCGAGCAGGTCAGCCTCGGACACCACGCCCGCCACGTGCCGGCCCATGGTCAGCACCGGCACGGCGCTGATCTTGTGCTCGGCCAGCAGGCGGGCGATTTCCTTGTACGGCGTGATCCGGTCGACGGTCACCACCTGGGCGGTCATGACGTCACGCACCGTGCTGTGCCAGCGGCCGTGGTGATGGGCAAGGACCGGCGGCGTCCCGGCCTGCTTCCTGCCGTTGACGACGTGACCGACGGTGGCGGGCTGCTCAGCCAGGCGCTCCTCGATCGCGGCGCGCGCCCGCGCCACGTCGGCTGCGCTGGCCCTGCCGTGCAGGGACTCGTAATAGGCGGCGCCGAGGTGGCGGAGCATGGCATCCAGATAGTTGTCCCGTGACATGTCCCGTTCCCTCCCTTTTGTTCTGGATCCTCCCTGCCCGGCCCGGCTGACCGGGGAGCTGGCCGAGAGGCCACCTTCAGTCTTTCGCCGGGAGCGGCAGCCTGGTCACGGCTGAACGTCACCGGGCACCGGGACCTTCGGTCATTGCCGCCAGGGCCGCCGGGGCCCGGGCCGCCGTGCGCAGACCTGCCATTGGTCCCGCCTGCCCGGGAGGTTGGGCCCTGCCGGGCGCGGCCCCGCGACCGCGATGCTCAGAGCATGGCGACGAACACATTGCACCCAAGCATCAGCGGCCGCGGCGCTGCCCTGGCCGAGCCGCCGCCGGGCCAGGGCGTTCACCCTGCCGCCTTTGTCATCGACTGGCCGGCCGCGCGGCGCGCCAGCCATGCCTGCTGCTGCCCGGCCAAGCCGGCGGTGGTCGCGGTGATGCCCCCCTGCCTGGGACGGCCGCACCCGACCGACCTGCTGCTGTGCGGGCACCACTACCGGGTCTCCCGGCAGGCCCTGGAGGCTGCCGGTGCTCTCGTCCTGGACCTGGACGGCCTCCCGGCCGTCGCGCAGGCCTGGCCGCAGGCCAGCGCCGGCCGGTGAGATTGCCCGGGCCCTGAACCTGCCCGTTCAAGGAGAGCCATGCCCGGTGGCCTGATCACCGACTGGTACGAGCTGAACATGGCCGCCAGCTACCTGCGCCGGGCGATGACCGGCCCGGCGACGTTCAGCCTGTTCGTGCGCGAGCTGCCGCCGGAGCGGGGATTCCTGGTCGCGGCCGGGCTGGAGGACTGCCTCGCGTTCCTGGAAGGCTTCTCGTTCACCGGGGATGACCTCGGCTGGCTGCGGGACACCGGGGCCTTCGGCGAGCAGGACCTGGAAGCGTTCGCCAGGCTCCGGTTCACCGGGGAGGTCTGGGCGGCGCCGGAGGGCACGGCGATGTTCGCCGGCGAGCCGCTCCTGGAGGTCACGGCGCCTGCCGCCGAGGCGCAGCTGGTGGAGACGGCACTGCTCAACCACGTGACGTTCCAGACCAGCATCGCCACCAAGGCGGCCCGCTGCGTGCTGGCCGCCCGCGGCGCCCAGCTCATGGACTTCTCGTTCCGGCGCACCCAGGGGATCGAGGCCGGCTTTGCCGCCGCACGCGCCTCCGCGATCGCCGGGTTCGCCGCCACCAGCAACACCGCCGCCGCCCGCCGTTACGCGCTGACCGCTGCCGGCACGATGGCACACTCGTTCATCGAGGCGTTCGGCAGCGAGGACGCGGCGTTCAGCGCGTTCGCCGCGGACTTCCCCGCCGCGACCACCTTCCTGGTGGATACCTACGACACCGAGCGCGGCGTCCGGGCCGCGATCGAGGTGGCGGCCAGGCTGCGCCTGGCCAGCCCGGCCGGGGTCCGCCTGGACTCCGGCGACCTGGCCGCCCTGGCGTTCATGGCCCGCCGGCTCCTGGACGGGGCCGGGCTGCGTCACACCCGGATCGTCGCCAGCGGCGGCCTGGACGAGTACGCGATCGCGGACCTGGTGGCGCGCGGCGCCCCGATCGACGTGTACGGGGTCGGCACCAAGATGGGCGTGTCCGCCGACGCGCCGTACCTGGACAGCGCGTACAAGCTGGTCGAGTTCGCCGGCCAGCCGGTCATGAAGCTGTCGGCGGGCAAGGCTACCCTGCCGGGCGCCAAGCAGGTCCACCGCGGCCCGGCCGGCGACGTGATCGCCCTGCGCGGCGAGCCGGCCCCGTCCGGCTGCGCGGCGCTCCTGCGGCCGGTCATG
>JASHPR010000454.1 GCA_030038015.1 Streptosporangiaceae bacterium | reverse complement strand
CAGGGCACGCGGCCGGCTGCTCAGCGGCGAGGCCCTGCCCGAGCGCATCCCGGCACGCGGCACGCGGCGCTCATGCGTCGGCATGCTCACCGGATGCGTGCAGCGGGTCTTCTTCCCGCAGGTCAATGCGGCAACGGCGGACGTCCTTGCCGCTGAGGGCTGCGACGTCATCATCCCGGCAGCGCAGGGATGCTGTGGCGCACTGTCGCTGCACGGCGGCCGGAGGGCAGAGGCTGCCAGCTTCGCGCGGCGGGCGATCGAGACCTTCGAGCGCGCCGGTGTGGACGCGGTCGTGGTCAATGTGGCCGGTTGCGGCTCGGCGATGAAGGAGTACGGGGACCTGCTGGCCGACGATCCCAGATGGAGCGAGCGGGCGGCGGCGCTGGCCGGCAAGGTCCGCGACCTCAGCGAGTTCCTCGTGGACCTCGGCCCGGTCGCCACCCGCCATCCGCTGGACATCACCGTCGCCTACCACGCCGCCTGCCATCTCGCCTACGCCCAGCGGATCACGGCACAGCCGCGGGCGCTGCTCGCCGGGATACCCGGGCTGCGCCTGGCCGACATCGCCGATGGCGGCACCTGCTGCGGATCCGCGGGGATCTACAACCTGGTCCAGCCGGAGCCGGCCAGCGAGCTCGGCCAGCGCAAGGCAGCCGCGGTGGCGGCCACAGGCGCTGACCTGCTGGTGTCGGCCAACCCCGGATGCACCATGCAGATCGCGGCGGCGCTCGCCGCGCGAGGTACCCCGGTGCCGACGGCGCACATCGCCCAGGTGCTCGACGCGTCCATCCGCGGCAGCGGCGCACGCGCGCTGCGCGCCTGAGCACCGCCGGGCACGGCCGGCCTCCGCACCACCACCCCGGCCGCGCAGGCCGGCCGCCAGCCTGCGTCACCGGCCCGAGCCCCTGTCCTCTGGCCCGGCCCCGGCCAGCCCGAGCCCCATCTCCGGCCCGGCCCGGCCAGCCCGAGCCCCCATCCCCGGCCCAGCGTGAGCCCCGTCCCCGGCCTGGCCCCTGCCGCATCCTGCCCGGCCCGTCTTTGGCGCGCTGCCGCCAGTCCTGACAGCATAGTGAAGTCACGACGCCGCTATATGACGTCCACTTGGACTTGACTGTGACCTCATATGATGTCATCATGACGTCATGGAGCTGTCAGAATTTACCGAGAAGCTGCGCGGCGAGCTGGCATCGATCACCCGCTTCGCTGGCGAGGACGTGACCAGGGCGGCCGAACTGCTCACCGAGGCGCTGGATTCCTCCGTCCGGCTGACCCTGCTCGACGTGCTGTCAGCCGCGGCAGCGGAGATCACGGCGCGGCTCGGCGACACCGTTGTCGAGGTGCGGCTGACCGGGGGCGAGCCGACGTTCGTGGTCATGGCCTCCCCCACGGAGGCCGATTTCCCCGAGCCCCAGGCGGCCGGCGCCGACCATGAGCCAGGCACGGCGCGGCTGACGCTGCGCCTGCCCGACCCCCTGAAGGCTCGCATCGAGGCCGCGGCGGCGCGTGACGGCGTCTCGGTCAATACCTGGCTGGTCCGGGTGGCCAGCCGGGCCCTGGAGAATCCCGCCCGCGGCGGCCAGGCGGCTGGCCGACGGGGCCCGGGACAGCGGATCACCGGTTACGCCAGGAGCTGACGTGGCCGGGAGGCAAGAAAACGTGAGAAGGGATCTGAGGACGTGACTCACTGGGAATTCCCCACCAGCGACCCGGTCGACCTGCAGGTTCGGGTTCCGGCCGGCAGCGTGACCGTGCTGGCGGCGCCTACGCAGACCGCCAGGGTGACGATTGACGGCAGCAGGCCAGGGAGCAGCGCCGAGCGGGCCGTCGCCGCCACCCGGGTGGAATTCAGCGAAGGTGCGCTTTCGGTCGTCGCTCCCGAGCGGTTCGGGCTCGGCAGGAACGTGTCCCTGGCCGTCACGGTCGAGGTGCCGGAGGGCTCATCGTGCCTGGTCCAGACGGCATCGGCAGACGTCCGCTGCACCGGAGAGCTCAGCGCCGTGGACGTCCACACAGCCAGCGGCGACGTCAGCACCGAGCGGGTCAGCAGGCTGGCCAAGGCCGGTACGGCGTCCGGGGACATTTACGTCGGCGAGGCAGCCGAGATCAGCGCGGACAGCGCGTCCGGCGATGTCAGCATCGGGCGGGCCAGCGGCCCGGTCACGGTCCGCACGGCCAGCGGCGATGTGCAGATCGCCGAGGCGTCGGGCAGCCGCACCGAGGTCAAGTCGGCGTCCGGCGACATCAGCGTCGCGGTGGCACCCGGCCTCGGCGTGTACCTCGACCTGTCGACGCTGTCGGGAACGGTCAGCAGTGAGCTCGAGCCCGCGCAGGAGAGCGGCAGCGCCGACCTCACCCTGCACTGCCGGACGCTCAGCGGCGACGTAAAGGTGACCCGGGCCGCCCAGACCGCAGCCGGCTGAGCGGGCCGGCCGGGACGCCCGGCACGACCGCCAGCAGACGGGCCAACCACCGAGGAGAGGCATGAACCCGCACCAGATGAAGCAACTGGTCAGCCAGCACACCGGAGAACTGCGGACACAGGCGCACCAGGCCAGGCTGCACGTTCAGCGTCCGGGCCCGCGCAACTCGGTCAGGCACCGGGCCGGCTGGACGCTGGTCGAGATCGGGCTGCGCCTGGCCGGCCCGTCCGATGACGGCTGACGCCGCCCGCCGGGGGCGGTCAGGCGGGCCCGCCTGGCTCCTGGCCGGCCGCCGGGCCAGAAGCAGCGAGGGCGGCCCAGACCGCCTTCCTGCGGTCGCCGAGCCTGGCCCAGCCCCAGGTCACAGACAGCGCCTGGACCACGTGGAGGCCGCGGCCCGCTTCGGCGAGCGGGTCCGGCTGCGCCAGCACGGGGATCTCGGCCCCCCGGTCAGTCACCGCGCAGACGACATCACCGGCCCGGCGCCACAAGATCAGCTCGACACAGCCGTGCGCTGCGCCGGTCATGCCGCGGCTCCCGTGCCGCAGCGCGTTGGTGACCAGTTCGGTCACGACAACCGCGGCGTCCTCGGACAGCGCCGGCAGCCCCCACCCCCGCAGGACCTGCGCAGTGAACTCGCGCGCCGCCTTGGACGCGGGCATCGTGTTTGGCTGACAGCAGACGATCTTGCGGCATACCCAGTGAGCGGCGGGCAGCAGGGCACTGGACAGCAGCACCTCAGGCGGGCGGGGATGCGGCTCTTCCTGACCGCCGCGGCAAACCCCCTGCAAGACCGGAACGCCGGTCTGTCCGTTGGACATGTCGCAGAACCTCGGGACTGGTGCTGATCGAGCGGACGGCTGGCCGTACATCCGCTACGATGCCACCCAGGATGTGCATTTGCAAATACTGATGCACGTGCATCCTGCAGTGCACCCACGTTGCGGACTGTAACCAGGCCCGCACCGCCGGGTCAAACCTGTCCGCACCCCCCGCAGAAAGGACATTACGTGGACCTGGTGCCTCCCGATAGTGCCAGCAACGCTGCCCTGAGCGGCGTGACCTGGCGCAAGAGCCAGCACAGCAACCCAAGCGGGAACTGCGTGGAGATCGCTGGGCTGCCCGATGGCACGGTGGCGATCCGCAACTCGCGGCACCCGTCAGGCCCGGCGCTGGTCTGCGCGCCGGCCGACTTTTCCGCGTTCCTGGCTGGGGCCAGGGACGGCGAGTTCGACAGCCTGCTGGACTAGCAGGCGGCCCGAAGGGCCGGCGAGGGGAGAGCCCGCGCCCGAGGGCCCGAGAGGCCGGCGAGGGGGGCGGCCCGAGAGGCCGGCGAGGGGGGAGCCGGCCCGGGGGGTGCCGACCCGGCTGGATTCCGGCCAGCCGGGTCGGCGGGGCCGGAACACGGCCCTTATTTCCTGCGGCGGAGGCTGCGCCGCGGCATCGTCGGCATGGGCGATGCAGGTGCCAGCCCGCCGCAGCGGAGCGGACGCGGGTCAGGCGATGGCAGGCACCGCGCCCGGCAGCCCGGCCAGCCAGGCTTTGTCGAGTTCCCCCTCGGCGACGATCACCGCTGGCCCGGTCAGGAGGCTGGTCAGACCCGTTAGCGTGACGGTCAGCGTGCCGCCGGGAACCAGCACGGTCCAGCTGCCAGCCGGGCAGGCCCGCTCATCGATCCCACCGCAGGCCCCAGCTCCCGGGACCGGGCCGCCAGGGCCTCCCGCGGCCGCAGCGGCGGCCGCTGCGGCGGCGACCGCGGCGGCGACGGCCCCGGTCCCGCAGGACAGCGTGGCGCCTGATCCTCGCTCGTAGACACGCATCTCCACCCGCCGGTCCCCGAGGACGCGCACCAGCTCGACGTTGGCGCCCTGAGGGAACCGTTCTTGATCGACGAGCGGCGGCGAGGACAGGTCGAACTCGGCAACCGGCCGGCTCACCACGCAGGCGAGATGCGGGTTGCCCAGCGAGACCGCCAGGCCTTCCTGGCGCAGGGAGCCGATCGAGGCCACGGAACGGCCGAGCACCGCCGGATCGCCCATGTCCACGGTTATCTCGCCGTCCGGCTCCTCGCGGACGTGCCGCAGCCCGGCCCGCGTCGCGACGGTCAGCTCAGGGCCCTCGGCCAGGCCGCGGCCGAGCAGGTAGCGGGCGAAGACCCGGATCCCGTTGCCGCACATCTCGGCGATGCTGCCGTCGGCATTCCGGTAGTCCATGAACCACCCGGCCGCCGCCAGGCCCGCCGCCGGGATCGCGGGGCCCGCCGCCGGAACCCGCACCGCCCGGAGGATGCCGTCCGCCCCGAGCCCGGTGTGCCGGTCGCAGAGGCTGGCGGCGACACCGGCCGAGAGCGACAGGGTGCCATCGGGATCGGGCAGGATCAGGAAGTCGTTTCCCGTTCCGTGGCCCTTGGCAAACCGCATGAGGAGATCGTAGCCGCGGCGCGCCCGGCCAGGTCCGCCTCGCCCGCCGGGAGCCAGACGATCCTCGGATCCCGGCGGAACCACGACTCCTGGCGCCGCGCGAACCTCCGCGTC
>JASHPR010000453.1 GCA_030038015.1 Streptosporangiaceae bacterium | reverse complement strand
GCCGCCGGGGTCCGGGGCGGCGGGGCCTGGCCACACCTCGGCTGGGGCGGCAGCGCTGCCCGGTGAGCTCGTCGGCGCTGGCCGCGGTTCCCGCTCTGCCACCGGCCGCCAGGCGGGCGGCCATCCCGGGGCAAACCTCCGGCCGGACACGCTGCCGGACTGGCGCCCCGAGCCCGGTAGCTTCAGCCCCCTGGCCGCCACCCGGCAGGACAGCCGCGGCACGCGGCCGGCCGGAAGCGGCTGGAGCCTGGAGCGCCTGCTCTGCATCAGGGGCTGGCCGCTCGCGTTCGTCCTCGCGATCCAGGCACTACTGTCGCTCCGGCTGGTCTGGAGCGCCACGGCGTTCCTCGATGAGGGTGAATACCTGACCGTCGGCCGTCTCGAGCTCAACCACCTCCTGCACCACGCGCCCATGCCGGACGTGGCCAGCTACCTGTCGGGCTCGCCCGTCGTCTACCCGCCGCTGGCGGCGATCGCGAACGACATCGGCGGCCTCGCCGCCGCCAGGCTGCTCAGCCTCGTGTTCATGCTCATCACCACCACCGCGCTGCACGGCGCGGCCAGGCGGCTGCTGTCCAGCAGGACCGCGGCGTTCTTCGCGGCGGCCCTGTTCGGCTGGCTCGGTTCCGCGGAGTTCCTCGGCGCGTTCGCCACCTATGACGCGATGGCCCTGATGCTGCTCGCGCTGGCTACCTGGCTCGGTCTCCGGGCTATCGAGCACGAGGAAGCGGTGCGTTACACGCTGCTGTGCGCTGGCGGGCTGTCGCTGGCCGTGGCGGATGCCGCTAAGTACGCGTCGGCGCTGTTCAACCCCGTGGTGCTCGCGGCCGTGATGCTGGCCGCATGGCGGGCGGATGGCCGGAAGGCGGGCCTGGACGCGGCCGGGGCAATGCTGCTCGCCGCGGCGGTGCCGCTGACCGTCGGCTACGACCTGGGCGGTTCGTCCTACGGGACAGGCATCACGTCGACCACGCTGACCCGCACGCAAGGGACCGACACGGTGCGGGCCGTGCTCGATCTCTCGGCCCACGCCACCGGCATCATCGCCGTCCTGGCGGTGCTGGGCGCCGTCGTCGTCACGATCAGGCGGCCGGGCTGGCCGACCATCCTGCTGGCCTGGGTGCTGACCGGGGCGGAGTTCCTCGCGCCCGCTGAGCAGGCCAGGATCCACACCCTTACCAGCCTGTTCAAGCACGTCGGCTACGGCGCGTGGTTCGCCTGCGTGATCGGCGGCTACCTGCTGGCCGAGCTCCCGGCGCTGCTGGGCAGGCTCGGCAGGGGCCGCGCGGGCCGCTCGCCGGCGGCGCGGGCCCTGCCGCGCTGGGCGCTGCTGGCCGGCGGGACTGCCGCCGTCGCGGTCGTGCTGGCGGCCGGCGCGTACGACGTGACCGTCGCCGACAGCCAGTACGGCGACTGGGCAGACTCCCGGCCGATGATCGCCGAGCTCGGCAAGCTGGTCCAGCCGGAGGGCTACTACCTGATCGAGGACCCAAGCGTGGTCACCTACTACCTGAGCTCGAAGGTGCAGTTCACGCACGTCGACAGCACGTACACCAGCTTCAGCTACACCGACCCGCGGTCCCGCAAGATGCTGTTCAGCTATCCGGCCTTCGCCGACTCCATCAGGAACGCCTACTTCAACGACATCGTGCTGGCCTTCGGCGACACCTTCGGGCAGGATCTGGCGATCATCAGGGACATCGACGCCGGCCATGACTACCGGCTGATCGACGTCATCCCGTACCGCACGTCATACGGGCCCAGCCACTACGAGATCTGGCAGCGGGTCCCGCAGCCGCAGCGCAAAACGCACGCCAGGCACGGCAAGCGCAGGCACCGCAAGCGCTGACCTCAGGTCCGGACCCAGACGTAACAGGTGGTGCGGAAGTCGGGAGCGTCCTCAGGCACCGCCCCGGCGAGCCGGTAGCGGGGGTCGTTTTCCAGCGCGGCCGCGAGCGTCCGGTCCAGCGCGGGCGTGACCGACGTGTCGTAGAGGACCACGCTGAAATACCCGGCCCGCAGGGCGGCCAGGTAGGCGGGTGTCCCGGTCAGCAGCTGGCCGCCCTTGGCCCGGTAGGCGAAGAAGTACGTGGAGGTGAACTGGTCGGGCTGGGCGTCCGGGTTGCCCATCAGGTAGTAGATCGCCACGTCGTCGTTCTCGACGAGGTAGCGGCCGCCCGGCCCGAGATACCGCGTGAGCTCCATGACCAGCGCCGATGAGTTGGGCCAGCTGCCGAACACCTGGCTGCTCTGGGCGAGCCCGAGGATGAGCGCGGCGGCCCAGACCACGACACCGATCTGGGCCCGCCGGAAGTGGTCGCCGACCAGCCTGGCCACCCCGACCCCGGCCATCGGTGCCGCGAAGAACAGGCCGAAGGCGGCGTGGGTGTCCAGCGAGATGTCGGTGTTCAGGTACAACTGCGCGAGCAGTGTCAGCAGCGCCGTGCCGGTCAGCACGACGCCCAGCGCGACCCGGCGCTGCCGGCTTCCCGGCAGCGCGACGTTCTCGTTCGGCTCGTTCCTGGCGTCGACGCCATAGCCGACGCTGCCGAGCACCGCGAGCGCGACCGTCAGCCCGCCCCACTTCCCCGCCTCGGCGAGGATCGTCAGCAGCTGGCCGCTGCCGGCCGAGCGCGTCGCGATCGTGGCCGCGGCGGCGGAGGCGTATACGCGGCCGGCGGCGACGACGGCAGCGGCGAGCAGTTCCGCCGCCACCGCCCACAGCACCAGGGCGCGCGCCACCGCCGGGCGCCCCAGGTACGGGTGCGCCGCCAGGCCGGCCAGCAACGCAACCGTCGGCAGGTAGAGCAGCGCCCAGTAGCCGGCCGCCACGGCGAGGGCGAGCACCGGCGCGGCCAGCAGGAAGGCACGCCAGCGCCACGACGCGGTCCTGACCACGATCCAGGAGGCCAGCGCGAGCAGGCAGAGCGAGGTCGCGTCGTTCGTGGCCAGGTGGCCGGCCAGGATCGTTCCCTCGGTCGCGCAGAACATGACCGCGGCGCAGAGCCCGACCCGCTCGTTGAAGAGCCTGCGGGTCGTCGCATACAGCAGCGCGGTGCTGGCCAGCATCGCCAGCAGGCTGACCGCTCTCGCTGCGGCCAGCCCGCCGATGCTGCTGGCCGCCGCGGCGAGCACCGGGTACAGCGCAGGGACGCCGGGGAAGTAGCTGGCGTAGTTGCCCCGCAGCGGCGCGCCGTGCAGCAGGTGCGCCGTTTCCATGTGGCCCGCGTACAGGTACAGCGCCTCGTCGCCGTACGCCGTGTTCTGCAGCCGCAGCGAGAGCACCGCCTGGACGCACAGGATGGCGGCGAGCGCCGCGCGGCTGATCCAGGTGCGGCGGGCGCTTGCCCCGCTGAAGCTCGCCGGGCCGCCCCGCCGCCCGCGCGGCATGACCAGGATCCGGGTGCTGGCTCCGGGGAACTCGCCATCGGGCGGGATGCCCGCCCTGCCCGCGCCCTCCGTGCTCGCCTGCCCGGCGGCCTGGCGCCCGGCATCGCCGCCGTTCCGGCCGGGCTCCCGCTTGGCCTCCGGGCCGGCCTTGAACCTGGCCAGCATGACGGTCTCGGCGTCGGGCGACTGGACCGGGCGCTTGTATCCCTGCGAGCCCCCGCGACGCGGCCGGGCAGGCTTACCCGGCCTGGGTGGCGGCGGGTTCCGCGGCCTCATGCTCATTTCTTCGGATCGATGAGCTGGAGCCCAGCGACGTCCGCGGCCATCGCCGCACGCAGAGCCGGCCGCGACTCGATCTGCCAGTCGACCCCGTCCTTGTTGAAGTCGAACCAGATGAAGCCCAGCACATCGCGGCGCCGCTGCACGCCGGATACCAGGCTGTGCATCGCCTGGAGCTCGGACGGCCCGGTCTCGACCGAGGTCTCGGCGATGATCACCGGCTTGGTGGTGAACTGCCTGATCTCCGCGATCGTGGGGCCGTACAGGGTGGCGAACCTCTCCGGGCCGGTGGCCGGGAAGTAGCCGGTTATGCCGACCCAGTCGACGTAGGAGTCACCGGGCCAGTAGGGCGCCAGCTGCACCTGGGGCACGGGGTTGATGATGTTGGGGTTCCACACCCAGATCACGTTGCTGGCGCCCGCCTGGACGAACAGGTTGTGGATGTGCCGCCAGGCCGCGACGAACTGGGCGGCGCTGGTCCCGGTGGTCCCCCACGGGTACCAGTTGCCGTTCATCTCATGGCCGAAGCTGATCGCGACCGGCAGGTTGAGCGCGCGGACTGCCTCGGCGAACCTTGTGATGTACCCGTCGCTCTGGCCGTCGCCGATCGCCTGGACCGTGGTGTCGTACGGCTCCCAGGCGATGTAGTACATGGCGCCGTACGCCCAGGCCGCAGCCACCGCCTGCGGGTCGAAGGAGCTGCCCCAGGCGAGATACTGACCCACCAGGTCGGGCCGCTTGCCGACGCTCGCGGCGAACGCCGAGACCGGGCCGAGCGCGGGGGCGCCTTCGGCCTCGACGCCGAAGAACTTCCCGCCGGCCGGGTCGAGCAGGCCGGACATGTTGTACGGCAGGCTGCTCGGCGACGAGCTCGCCGCGGTGCTGGCCGGGCTGCTTTGGCCGGAGGCGCCGGCGGTCTGGGGGTGCGGCGAGATCACGCCGCACCCGGCCAGAACGGCCGCCGCCAGGGCTGCCGGCAGAACGGAGAGCAGGGCCTTCCGGGGTCGTGCCCGCACTAGCCGGTCCCGGCCTTCGGCTGGATCAGGATGCGGCCGACGACGACGACCTGGAAGAGGCCGAGCACCAGGAGCAGGGCGAAGTTGTAGGGATTCATCGTCAGCGTGCGCCAGAGCGCCAGCCCCGCCCACAACGCCGCCGAGCCGAAGCTCCAGCCGATGAGGCCGATCCAGAGCCGCTTCCGGCCGTCCTGCTTGGTCTTGCTGCTGCCCGACGGCTGCCAGCCGCGCAGCCTGCCGCGCATGATGTCGCTGAGCGCGAAGATGTGCGCCCACGCGGAGATCTCCCTGACCGACCAGGCCTCCAGGCGGTACGGCACCCGGTGCCACATCGGGTAGATCGCGCCCGAGTAGGCCAGGATTGGCGCGAAGAAGATCAGGTTCTTCAGCTGGAGAATCCGCGGGTCAAAGGCCAGGAGGGCGATGGACAGCAGGGGGATGACGAACGCGAACAGCGCGGTGTTGATGTAGTACAGGAACCCGGACAGGTAGCACAGCCGCGTGCGCAGCGGCAGTTTCGTGGTCCAGAACTTCCTGCTGCCGAGCAGGCTCATCGTCCCCGAGCACCAGCGGTACTGCTGGTTGAGGAACGCGAGGATGTTGTCCGGGCAGTTCCCGGTGGACAGCGCGATCGGGATGTACCGCATCGCCCAGCCCAGCCGACGCAGGTCAAAGCCGGTGTGCAGGTCCTCCGAGTGCTCGGCGAGCGACATGCCCCGGTTCTCCTCCAGGGCCTTCCTGCGGTAGACGGCGCAGCTCCCTACGCAAACCGCCGCGTCCCGGTTGGACCGGGCGGTCTGGATGGACCGGTAGAACAGCTCCTGGGCCGCCCCGGCCCCGCGCTCGACCCAGGTCTGCTCGTCGAGCACGTGAAAGAACTGTGGCGTCTGCACGATGCCGACCTTGGGGAACAAGTCCAGGTACGGCAGGGTCTCGTCGAGCAGGTCCGGCCGCGGCGCGAAGTCCGCGTCGAGCAGCAGGATGTAATCGCCCTCCGAGATGCCGAACCCGTACAGCAGGTTGCCCGACTTCTTGAACCAGCCCCGGTTCGGGCGGGTCGCGTACGCGAAGCCGAAGCGGCGGGCCATCGTCTTGATCTCCGGGCTGGCCGAGTCGTCGAGGACGTACGGGGTGACCTGGCCCCGGTAGTGACTGCGCAGATGTGCGACGTGGGTCCAGGCGTTGCGGAGCACCTCGGTCGGCTCGCCGCACACCGGCAGGAAGACGTCGACCGACGGATACGACTGCGGCTTCCAGCTGGCCACGATCCGCTTGTGCTCGGCGAGATCGAAGCCGCGGCTCATGCCGTCCGCGGTGACCGAGAGCAGGAAGCACAGCACGCCGAACAGCGCGAACGGGACGTAGACCCAGAACCACGTCGAGTTCAGCACCATCCGCACCTGGCCGTACAC
>JASHPR010000452.1 GCA_030038015.1 Streptosporangiaceae bacterium | reverse complement strand
TAGCACCTTTCGGCCTGTGTCCTGACCCGCCGCGACCCGCGGCGGCGGCCGGAACGCCCCGTCCCCGCTCGCATCCTGGCACGCGCCTGCCCGCCCCGGCGCACGTGGGCCGGGGCGGGCAGGCGGGCCGGACCCCTTACCGGGTTACTTGACCGTGACGGTGGCGCCGGCGCCCTCCAGGGCGACCCTGGCCTTGTCCGCGGCCTCCTTGTTGACGTGCTCAAGTACCGGCTTGGGCGCGCCGTCCACCAGGTCCTTGGCCTCCTTGAGGCCCAGGCTGGTCAGGGTCCGGACCTCCTTGATGACCTGGATCTTCTTGTCGCCCGCGGCCTCGAGGATGACGTCGAACTCGTCCTTCTCCTCGGGCTCTTCGGCGGCGGCACCGCCGCCGGCCGCCTGGGCCGGCCCGGCCACGGCGACCGGGGCGGCCGCCTGGACGTCGAACGTCTCCTCGAACTGCTTCACGAACTCAGAGAGCTCGAGCAGCGTCATCTCCTTGAACGCGCCGAGCAGTTCGTCGTTGCTGAGCTTCGCCATGGTAGTGCTTCCTCTTCCTGTCATTCCCTACGTGGTGCCGGTGACCCGCGCCACCCGCATGTCCCTGCGACCGAGCCGGGCCCGGTCAGCCTTCCTGCTCCTGGGGGCCGTCCTGAGCCTCGGCCCCGCCCTGGCCGTCCGCGGCCCCGGCGCTTTCCGTGCCGCCCTGCGCTTCCGCACCGCCCTGGGCTTCCGCGGTGCCGCCCTGGCCATCCTCGGCCCGCTTGGCCTCGAGCGCGGCAAGCAGCCTGGCCATCTGCAAGGGCAGCGCCGCGAACGTGGCGGCCGCGCCGGCCATGGAAGCCTTCATGGCCCCCGCCAGCTTCGCCAGCAGCACCTCCCGCGGCTCCAGATCGGCGAGCTTGACGATCTCCTCGGGCGTCATCATCTTGCCCTCGAGGACGCCGCCCTTGATCACCAGGAACGGGTTGGCCCGGGAGAAGTCGCGCAGCCCCTTGGCCGCCTCGACCACGTCTCCCCGCACGAACGCGATCGCCGAAGGGCCGGTGAGAAGCTGGCTCAGCTCTTCGGTCACGCCAGCGTTGCTGGCGGCGATCTTCGTGAGAGTGTTCTTGACCACGGAAAACTGGGCGTGCTCGCCGAGCGACCGGCGCAGTTCACCGATCTGCGCCACGGAAAGGCCGCGGTACTCGGTCAGCACCGCCCCAGCCGAGCTCTCAAAGCGCTCGGTGATCTCGGCGACCTCAGCCACCTTCTCTGCCCTCGCCATGGGCCTCCCTTCTCGGTCCCGGCTGCCCGCGCGGCGGGCCGGGCTCTCACTCCCGTCGCCCCGCATGGCGGGGCCTCGGCTGCATCAGGCGCCGGCGAAGGGCAGCTGACATACGAACGCCCCGGCGCAGACGCCAGGGCGGGGCCGCGTCCCGTGGAGATTCCACCGGGACCAGCGGCACAGCTAGGTCGCCTGCGCGGGCCGCCCGCTCTCGCGGGGCCTTCGGTCACCGCGCGGCGAGCGCGGCAACGGCCGACGGTCTTTGGCGGAAGCAAGGATACGCGGGCACCGCCGGTGCCGCCAACTCGGTACGGCTCCCCGCGCCGAGCCGATGGCGCGGACAGGCCGCGCGACCGTGTGCGCTGATGGCTGCGGACACAGCCATGAGCGCACACGCTCCGGTCAGGACGTGCCAGACCGCCGGTGGGCGCAGAGCGCCACATGGCGGCCGGCGCCACCCATCGCCAGGCGCCACCCCGGCGGGCGCGCAACCTGGCGCGGGGCGCCACCCGGCGGGTGCAGGCGGCAGCGGCGGCCGCACGCCACGTCAGCTCGCGGCCGCTTCCGCCAGCTCGTCGGTCATCCCGCGGGTGATGCTCGGGTCGACGGGTATGCCAGGGCCCATCGTCGTGGCGAAGGTGACCTTCTTGACGTACCTGCCCTTGGCCGCCGCGGGCTTGAGCCTGACCACCTCGTCGAGCGCGGCTGCGTAGTTCTCCACCAGTGCCCGGTCGGGGAACGACGCCTTGCCGATCACGAAGTGCAGGTTGCCGTGCCGGTCCACGCGGAACTCGATCTTCCCGCCCTTGATCTCGCTGACGGCCTTGCCGA
The DNA here is from genome assembly GCA_030038015.1 of Streptosporangiaceae bacterium. GTDB lineage: Bacteria > Actinomycetota > Actinomycetes > Streptosporangiales > Streptosporangiaceae > JASHPR01. The sequence goes on along the minus strand of JASHPR010000452.1, from coordinate 8,853 downwards.
CGTCCGCGGTGACCGTGCCGGTCTTCGGGTTCGGCATCAGGCCGCGCGGGCCGAGCACCCGGCCGAGCCTTCCCACCTTGCCCATCATGTCGGGGGTGGCGACGACCGCGTCGAAGTCGAGGAACCCGCCCTGGATCCGCTCGATCAGGTCATCGGCGCCCACATAATCCGCGCCCGCGGCCTTGGCCTCCTCCGCGCGCTCGCCGGTCGCGAACACGAGGACGCGCGCGGTCTTGCCGGTCCCGTGCGGCAGGTTGACCGTGCCGCGGACCATCTGGTCCGCCTTGCGCGGGTCCACCCCGAGCCGCAACGCGACCTCGACCGTGGGGTCGAACTTCGTCGTCGATGTCTTCCTGGCCAGCGCCACCGCCTCGGCCGGGCTGTAGAGCCTGGCCTCGACGAGCTCGTCGGCCTTGCGGTATGCCTTGCTGCGCTTCACTGTGTATCTCCTAACTCACTGCGGAGGTCGTGGTCAGCGGGCCAGCGCCTGGCCCTGCCACTGGTCGGCGCGGGGACGGGAACGGGGCCGTCAGTCGGCGACCGTGATGCCCATCGAGCGGGCCGTCCCCGCGATGATCTTCTCCGCCGCCTCCATCGAGGTGGCGCTCAGGTCGGCCATCTTCACCTGCGCGATCTCGCGAAGCTGCGCGGTGGTGACGGTGCCCGCCTTGGTCTTGTGCGGCTCGCCGCTCCCCTTCTCGACGCCGGCGGCCTTCTTGATCAGCTCGGCTGCCGGGGGCGTCTTCGTGATGAAGGTGAACGACCGGTCCTCGTAGATGGTGATCTCCACGGGGATGATGTTGCCGCGCTGCGACTCGGTGGCCGCGTTGTACTGCTTGCAGAAGTCCATGATGTTGACGCCGTGCGGGCCGAGCGCCGTGCCCACCGGCGGTGCCGGCGTGGCCTGACCCGCGTTCAGCTGCACCTTGACGACCGCTGCGATCTTCTTCCTTCTCGGAGCCATTTCCTCGCGTTCCTTACCTCACTGGACTGACTGGTCCTGCCTGCCCGTGCCCGGTCGGCGGCCGTCGGTCAGATCTTGCTTACCTGATCGAAGGACAGCTCGACCGGTGTTTCGCGGCCGAAGATCGAGACCAGCACCTTGAGCTTCTGCGTGTCCGGGTTGATCTCGCTCACGGTCGCCGGGAGCGTCGCGAACGGCCCGTCCATAACGGTAACGGACTGGCCGACCTCGAAGTCCAGCGACGCCGCGCGCAGGGTCTCGGCCTGCTTCTCGGCCTTCTCCTCCGGCTCGGGCGCCAGCAGCGCGGCGACCTCGTCCAGGCTGAGCGGGGAGGGCCTGCTGGACAGCCCGACGAAGCCGGTGACTCCCGGGGTGTTGCGGACCGCGGCCCACGACTGGTCGGTGAGGTCCATCCGGACCAGGATGTACCCGGGCAGCACCTTCTCCTGGACCTGCTGCCGCTTGCCGCTCTTGATCTCGGTCACCTCGTGCGTCGGCACCTCGATCTGGAAGATGTAGTCCTCCATGTTGAGCGACTGGGTCCGGCTCTCCAGGTTGGTCCTGACCCGGTTCTCGTACCCGGCGTAGGAATGCACCACGTACCAGTCGCCCGGAAGCAGCCGGAGCTCGTTCTTGAACGCGGTGACCGGGTCGGTCTCCTCGGCCTGCTCCCCGGCGCCAGCCCCGGGCTCGGCGCCGTCAGCCCCCGGCTCGGCGCCAGCTCCGGCAGACTCGCCCCCGGCCTGGAGCGCGGCCTCAGCCTCCGCCGCCTCCGCCTCGAGCTCGGCCCCGGCCTCGGCCAGGGTCTGGGCTTCCGGCTCGTCTTGACGATCATGCTCGGCCGGCCCTGGGCCGCCCTGCAGTTCGGACTCGGACACAAACAACTCTTTCTGTTCGACGTTCATTCCGGCGTCAGCCAGGGTTTCCTGGCAGCGCGCGGCCCCCGCCGGAGCCCTCGATCACTCCAGGCGCGCGGATCACTTCCCAGCCAGTCAGCGCCTCAGCCGAAGATCTTCGTGACCAGGTAGGTGAACCCGGTGTCCAGGCCGGTCACGAGCCCCACCATCACCAGGATGAAGACGATCGCCACCGTGGTGTAGGTGACAAGCTCCTTGCGGGTAGGCCAGATGACCTTCCGCAGTTCCGCGATGACCTGCCGCAGGAAGAGGGCCGGCGTGGTCCGCGCCGGCTTCTTCGCCGGGCGGCCGGACCTGGCCGGCTTCTCCGCCGCGGTGCCACGAGTCTGAGTTGCCATGTCCTCACCTGTGCAGCATCAATCAGTGACGGCTGACGCCGTGGACCCGCAGCCTGCACGGGCCGCACCCGCAGGGCAGGAGGGACTCGAACCCCCAACCACCGGTTTTGGAGACCGGGACTCTGGCCAATTGAGCTACTGCCCTGTGACGGCACTGCCGCGGCCGCTGCCTCCCGGGCACCTGTCCCAGGCATCCTCCGGGCATGCACCGACCACCTGGTGGACCGCCACCAGTTGATGCAGTGTACGTTGCCGGAACCCCCGCCGTCGAACCGCATCGCGAGGATCGCCGATCTCGCGCCCGCGCATCAGCAGCCCCGCGGGGATGCCAGGATGGATGACATGGTTTCCTCTCAGCGACGGATCTCAGCCAGGGTCGGGGCGATCACCGAGTCGGCGACGCTCGCCGTGGACGCGAGGGCGCGCGCGGCCAGGGCCGCCGGCAGGCCGGTGATCGGCTTCGGCGTCGGCGAGCCCGATTTCCCGACCCCCGGCTACATCGTGGAGGCCGCGCAGCGGGCCTGCGCCGAGCCACGGTTCCAGAAGTACACGCCCGCGCCCGGCCTGCCCGAGCTGCGCGAGGCGATCGCGGCTAAGACCCTGCGCGACTCCGGCTACCAGGTCTCTCCCGGCCAGGTGATCGTGACCAACGGCGGCAAGCACGCCGTCTACGAGGCGTTCGCCACGCTGCTCGACCCGGCTGACGAGGTCCTGGTGCCCACGCCGTACTGGACGACCTACCCGGAGGCGATCGCCCTCGCGGGCGGGAAGCCGGTGCGGGTGATGACCGACGAGAGCTCGGGCTACCTCACCTCGGTGGCGGACCTCGAGGCGCACCGCACCGAGCGGACCAGGGTGCTGCTGTTCGTCTCGCCGTCCAACCCAACCGGCGCGGTGTACCCGCCCGGGCTGGTCGCCGAGATCGGCCACTGGGCGGCTGACCAGGGCCTCTGGGTGATCACCGACGAGATCTACGAGCACCTGGTGTACGGCGACGCCCGGTTCTCCTCGATCCCCGTGGCAGCGCCGGAACTGGCCGACCGGTGCGTGGTGCTCAACGGGGTGGCCAAGACGTACGCGATGACCGGGTGGCGGGTCGGCTGGATGATCGCCCCGCCGGATGTGGCCAAGGCAGCCGCGGACCTGCAGTCGCACATGACCTCGAACGTCTGCAACGTGGCGCAGGCCGCCGCGCTCGCCGCCGTCTCCGGGGACCTGTCGGCGGTCGCCAGGATGCGGGAGGCGTTCGACCGCCGCCGCCTGCTGATGACCGGCATGCTGAACGAGATTCCCGGTGTGGTCTGCCCGCTGCCGGACGGCGCGTTCTACTGCTACCCGTCGGTCAAGGCGATCCTCGGCAAGGAGCTCGCCGGCCGCAGGCCGCAGAGCACCACGGACCTGGCCGGGCTGCTGCTGGACGAGGTCGACGTCGCGGTGGTGCCCGGAGAGGCGTTCGGGACCCCCGGCTACTTCCGGCTGTCCTGCGCGCTCGGCGACGCCGACCTCGAGGAGGGGATCACCCGGCTCGGCAAGCTGCTCGCCCAGGCCCGCTGACTGCCGCAGCCGGGCGGAGGACGTCATGGCACGCCCGCTCGCCACGCTGCCCAAGGCGCACCTGCACCTGCACTTCACCGGCGGCATGCGCCACTCGACCCTGGTGGAGCTCGCCCGCGCGCACGGAGTGCGCCTGCCGGATGCCCTGGCCACGGACTGGCCGCCGCGGCTGAGGGGAACCGACGAGCGCGGCTGGTTCCGGTTCCAGCGGCTGTACGACATCGCGCGGTCGGTCGTCCGCACCCGGGCCGACGTGCACCGGCTGATCCATGAGGCCGCGCAGGACGAGCGGGACGAGGGGTCGGGCTGGCTGGAGATCCAGGTTGACCCGTCCGGCTACGCGGCCAGGCTCGGCGGCCTGACGCCGGCGGTGGAGCTCGTGCTCGACGCCGCCTCGGCGGCCGCCGAGGCCACCGGGGTTGGCATCGGCGTGATCATCGCGGCCAACCGGACCCGGCACCCGCTGGACGCGCGCACGCTCGCCAGGCTGGCCGCCGCGCACGCGGGGCATGGCGTGGTCGGCTTCGGCCTGTCCAACGACGAGCGCCGGGGCGCGGCCGCCGACTTCGCCCCGGCGTTCAGGATTGCCGCCCGCGCCGGGCTGATGGCGGTGCCGCACGGCGGCGAGCTGGCCGGCCCGCCCAGCGTCCGGGCCTGCCTGGACGAGCTGCACGCGGATCGCATCGGCCATGGCGTCGCCGCTGCTGATGACGGTGACTTGCTTGAACGTATCGCCGCGGCGCGGGTCACGCTTGAAGTCTGCCCGTCGTCGAACGTGGCGCTCGGGGTCGCGGCCACCCCGGCGGACGTCCCGCTGCGGCCGCTGCTCGACGCGGGGGCGCAGGTTGCGCTGGGCGCCGACGACCCGCTGCTCTTCGGCCAGCGGCTCACCGCCCAGTACCAGCTGGCCAGGAACGCGCACGGGCTGTCCGACGAGCAGCTCGCGGAACTGGCACGGATGTCGGTGCGCGGGTCGGCGGCTCCCCCGGCGGTCAGGTCCCGGCTGCTCGCCGGGATCGACGCGTGGCTCTCCGCGCCGGATCCCGGCGGCGCCCGCCCAGGTCCCGGCGACGCCCGCCCGGGCGCGGACGACGCCCCCCTGGATCCCGGCGGCGCCCGCCCGGATCCCATCGGCGCCCGCCCGGGTGCCCTCGACGCCCGCACGGGTCCCGGCGGCGCCCGTCTGGATCCCGGCGACGCCCGCGTGGGTGCCGACGGCGCCAGGCCGGGCGGCCTCAGTCCCCAGAGCCGGCCAGCGTGAGCTGCCGGCAAAGCTCGCTCAGCCTGGTCTCGGTGCGGGCGTAGTTGTCGTGCGCCGCTTGCAGCTTCTGCCCGTGCGCCGCGATCACCGCGGACAGCTGCGCGTTCAGGCCGGCGATGGCCTCCGTCACCGTCTGCAGCGCGCCGTTGATCTCGCCGCTGCCGCCGTCCGGGCAGGCGGGCCCGTCGACCGGCATGACCGCGGCCAGCGTCTTCGACTCGGCGGTGAACACCTCGGACGCCGCCTGCAGGTCCGAGATCACCACCCGGAAACCGCCGCTCATGTCATGGCCCCTTCCTCCGGGTCAGGCGCTGATCAGCGGCGGAACCTGCGGCGAGCCGCCGTCCCAGAGGTCCGCGTCCTCAGCCATCCAGGACTGGCGGCGGCGCTCCTGCTCTTCGCGGCGCTGGCCGGAACCGCCGGCCACGCCGAACCCGCCCTCACCCGGGCCCGGCCCCGGGTCGGCCATGGCGCCGTCGGTGCCAGCCGCCGCGCTGTCGGCTCCGACGAACCGGTCGCCCCGGTGTTGCCGGCCCCGAAGCCGCTCTCGGCAAAGCCGGCGTCCACGCCACCGGCCTCCACGCTGCCGGGCCCGGCGCCGATCATCCCGTCGGGCCCGATCACCGCGGTGTCGCCGGGGACGGTGCCCGCCATGTCCTCGCCGATCAGGCTGTCGCCCGCGCCGTTATCGCCGATGCCGTGGTCGCGCAGCTTGCCGGGCACGGCAGGCCGCCACACCAGATCTGGCTGCCGCCGCTCGATGAGCCGCCGACGCTGGACTAGCTGCTGCCGCCGCTGTCGATCACGCCGCGCTTCGGCTGCGCGGCCGGGGAGCCGGACTGGCGCGGCAGGCTCCGCGCCGTCACCGGGATCGTGGACCGGCCGTTCGAGCAGCGCCGTGACCCGCTCTGGGTCGACCTTTCCGCGGCCGCGGGTCATGCCGCCGTCGTCGGCGCGCCGCGCAGCGGCAAGTCCACCGCGCTGCGCACGCTGATCTGCTCGCTGGCGCTGCTGCACACGCCGCAGGAGGTCCAGTTCTACTGCCTCGACTTCGGCGGCGGGTCGCTCGCGGGCCTCGCCGGGCTGCCGCACGTCGGCGGGGTGGCCACCCGGCTGGACGTCACCAGGGCCCGGCGGACGGTCGCCGAGGTCCAGGGCGTGCTCACCCGCAGGGAACGGGAGTTCGCCGAGCAGGGCATCGAGTCGATCGCCGCGTACCGCAGGATGCGGGCGAGCGGCGAGGTCGCCGGGGACGGCTTCGGCGACGTTTTCCTGGTCGTTGACGGCTGGCTCACGCTGCGGCAGGAGTTCGAGGAGATAGAGCAGACGGTCACCGCGATCGCCGCCAGGGGCCTCGGCTATGGGGTGCACGTGGTCGCCGCCACCGGCAAGCGGTCGGAGTTCCGGCCTTCCATCCGCGACCTGTTCGGCACCCGGCTGGAACTGCGGCTCGGCGCCCCCTACGAGTCCGAGGTGAACCGGAAGCTGGCGGCGAACGTGCCCGACTCCGCCCCGGGCCGCGGCCTCACCCGGGACGGCCTGCACTTCCTGACCGCGCTGCCGCGCATCGACGGCCAGGCCGCAGCGGGCAGCCTGGCCGAGGGGGCGCAGAAGCTGGTGGAGACCGTGGCGCTCGCCTGGGACGGAGAGCCGGCGCCGCGGGTACGCCTGCTGCCAGAGGCCTTCCCGGCATCCACGCTGCCCGGCGCCGCGCAGACCGGCAGGAAGATCCCGTTCGCCGTGGACGAGAGCACGCTGGCGCCGGTGCTGCTCGATTTCGGCGCCGACGCCCACTTCCTCGCCTTCGGCGACACCGAGTGCGGCAAGTCGAACCTGCTGGGGCTGATCGCCGAGAGCGTGGTCGACCGCTACACGCCCGACGAAGCCCGGCTGATCTTCATCGACTACCGCAGGTCCCTGCTCGACAGCGCGGACACCGAGCACCGGATCGGCTACACCGCCTCCTCCGCCGCGGCGGCCCCGCTGATCAACGACGTGCGCGAGGCGCTGACCCAGCGGCTGCCGCCGGCGGACCTGACGCCGCAGCAGCTGCGCAGCCGCTCCTGGTGGGAAGGCTCGGACCTGTTCCTGGTCGTCGACGACTACGATCTCCTCGCCGGCGCGAGCAACCCGCTCCTCCCGCTCGCCGACCTGGTCTCCCAGGCCCGCGACATCGGGCTGCACCTCATCCTGGCCCGATCCGCCGGCGGTGCCGGGCGTGCCATGTTCGACCCGATCATCCAGCGGGTCCGCAAGATGGGCTCACCGGGGCTGATCATGTCGGGCAGCAAGGACGAGGGCGCGCTGGTCGGCAGCGTCAAGCCGCAGCCGCAGGGGCGCGGGTTCTTCGTCGAGCGCCGGAGCGGCAGCCGGCTGGTCCAGGTCGCGCTGCTCGGCGACGCCACCGCGCCGGCGACCGGCCAGCACGCCGCACATCCCGGCGCCCCGGCCTCCGCCTCGCCCGGCGTGCAGCCCGATCCGTCGGCGCCCAGGGCTGGCGGCCCCGAGCCCCGGGTGCCCACCGGAACGCACCCGGCGGTCTAGCCAGCGCGCCGGCGAGGAAGGCGCCGCGGCGCTCACGCAAGCGCCTCGAGTGGCGCGGGGCCGGGTTCGGCGGGCTGGTGGCTCGAGCCGTCGACGTACTTGATGAGCAGCATGGGAGCCTTGTCGTCGGCAAGTCGGCCGGCTTGCAGAGTGAGATCCGCGATCTCGTTAGCGACGGGAGTCAGCCAGGGCCAGCCAGGAACTTGACCGCGCTGGCCAGCGTGGCCAGGTGTGGGTAGTCGTCTTCTTCGATCCGCTTGCCGATGCGCTCACTCAGGAGCTCGACGAACCGGAGGAAGTCCAGCGAGTCGAGTTCAAGCTCGTCCCGCAGCTCGGCGTCCGGCGCCAGGCCGGCCACGTCCGCGTCTGGTGCAACCTGAGCAAGCGCCTCCTCGATGACGTGCTCGGCTTGGTCGGGTGTCATAGTTCCTCCGGTCGTTGGAGCAGGTCCGATATCGCGGTCAGGTAGCGCGCGCCGGCGTAGCCGTCGCTGGCCCGGTGGTCGGCGGCCAGCGTGGTGACGACGACGGGGCGCGCGCCGATGAGACCGCCGACAGCGAACGGCCGTTCGGTGATCTTGCCGAATCCGACGAGCGCCACCTGGGGCGGGTAGATCACACCGAATACCGACTCCACCCCCTGGTCACCGAGATTGGTGATGGTAATGGTCGCGTCGGTCAGCTCGGAGCTGCGCAGCCGGCCGGCGCGTGCCCGGCCGACAAGGTCGCGCATCCGGGCCATCAGCTCGGCCAGCGGCAGTTGGTCGGCATTGTGAATGGCCGGGGTGAGCAGGCCGCCGCCGCGCAGCGAGATCGCCAGCCCCAGGTGAACGGCATCCGCCGGCCTGAATTGATCATCCACCCAGTAGCCGTTCATGCTCCCGATCTGGCGGGCGGCGAGCGCGGACGCTTTGAGCAGGACCGCGGCCGGAACCAGCCGCTCGCTGACCTCCAGCTCCCGGTTCCGCTCACGCAGCCACTGCAAGGCTGTGGTCATGTCGACGGAGTTGCTGACGTAGTAATGCGGTATCTCGCGCTTCGACCTGGCCATCAGCCGCGCGATTGCCTGCCGCATCGATTGCATCCGCTCGGCCCCTGACCGGGGGGCCGGCTGTGCCGCTGCCGGCTGTGCCGCTGCTGCGGGCGGCTGGCCGGCGGCTTCGCCGGCCCGGGCGGCGCGGCGCACGTCAGCCTCTCTGACCGAGCCACCCGGCCCGGTGCCGGCGACGCCGGCAAGATCGACGCCGAGTTCTGCCGCCACGCGACGGGCCCGCGG
>JASHPR010000451.1 GCA_030038015.1 Streptosporangiaceae bacterium | reverse complement strand
CGCCGCTTGCTTGACCACTCATCCGCGAGCTCGGCCATGGGCGACGACGGCGTGATCGGGTAGATGCAGCAGACCTCGCTGAGCCGGAAGGCGACCGAGGCAGCGGCCTCGTTGCCGTCGATCGTGGTGCGCATCAGTCCTCCGCGACCATCTCGATCGAGTGCACCGGGCACTGCTCGTAGCAGGTGCCGCAGCCGGTGCACTTGTCGTAGTCGAACTCGTACCGGTGCCCCGGCCCCAGCTTGATCACCGCGTCCTCGGGGCATGCCCCGAGGCATCCGTCGCACTCGCAGCAGTTGTCGCAGGACAGGCACCGCCCAGCCTCGTAGACGGCCTCGCGCTCGGACAGGCCGGCGACCACCTCGTCGAAGTCGGCGGTCCGCTCCTCGGGCGGCAGCTCGCGCTGGGCACGGCGTGCCGCGTCGCCGAAGTACCACAGGTTCAGTTCGTCGAACGTCACGCCAGCGTGCTTGGCCTGGCCGGCCAGGGCCTCGCCGCGCAGCCAGGCGTCGATGTTCCGCGCGGCCTTCTTGCCGTGGCCCACGCCGACGGTGACCGTGCGCTCGGCGGGGACCATGTCACCGCCGGCGAACACGCCGGGGCAGCCGGTCATCATGCCCGGCGACACCTGCACGGTCCCGTCCTTGCTGAACTCCACGCCCGGCACCTGGCGCAGGAACGCCGTGTCGGCGTTCTGGCCGAGCGCCAGGATCACGGTGTCCGCGGCCAGGGTCTCGAACCGCCCGGTCGGCCGGGGGAACCCGCTGGGGTCGAGTTCCATGGCCTCGACCGTGAGCTGCGGCCCGTCGAACGCGGTGATCGTGCGCAGCCAGTTGATGGTCACGCCCTCACGCTCGGCCTCGTCCGCCTCCTCCTCGTGGGCGGGCATCTGCGCCCTCGTGCGGCGGTAGATGATCAGGGCGTCGGCCGCGCCGAGCCGGCGGGCGGTCCGTGCGGCGTCCATCGCGGTGTTGCCGCCGCCGTAGACCGCGACCCGCCGGCCGATCACCGGCCGCTCCCCGGATGCCACGGTGCGCAGGAACGACACCGCGTCGAGGATCCGGCCCGCGTCCCTGGCCGGGATGTCGACGTGCTTCGACAGGTGCGCGCCCACCGCGACGAACACGGCGTCGAAGCCGCCTTCGCGCCGCTCGGCCACGAGGTCCTCGACCCGGTGGCCGCAGGTGATGCGCACGCCGAGCGCGGCGATCCTGCCGATCTCGCAGTCGAGGATGTCCCGCGGCAGCCGGTAGGCCGGGATGCCGTAGCGCATCATCCCGCCGGGCTCCTCGCCCGCGTCCCTGATCTCCACCTGGTGGCCGAGCCGGGCCAGGTGGTAGGCGGCGGACAGCCCGCTCGGGCCCGCGCCGATGATCAGCACCCGCTTGCCGCTGGGCCGTGGCGGGGGGTCGAACAGCCATTCCCGGTCGAGCGCCAGGTCGCCGAGGAAGCGCTCCACCCCGTGGATGGAGACGGCGCTGTCCAGGCTGGCCCGGTTGCAGGCACCCTCGCACGGGTGGTAGCAGACCCGGCCGTGGATGGCAGGCAGCGGGTTGTCCGCGGTCAGCTGCCGCCAGGCCTGCTCGTGCCGGCCCGCCTCGGCGTGCGCCAGCCAGGCCTGGATGTTCTCGCCCGCCGGGCAGCCCGCGTTGCAGGGCGGCAGCAGGTCGACATAGACCGGCCTGCGTGACCGCACCGGCCCGGCGCGCGACTGCCCGTGCGCCAGGTCCGGCAGCGGCGTCATGTCCATTTCCACTCCCCCTACCCGACGTGATCTCCCCCGGCCGCCGCCAGGGACCAACGGCGACAGGCCCAGGGACCATGATCCTCGGGGGCTGCCGGGCCGGGCAAGGCGACCCCGCGACCCGGCGGGCTCAGCTCACCGCGGGCGCCCCGGCGCGGCGTGCCACCCGGCCGGGCAGCCCGGCCCGGGCGTTCCTCTTCGCCCAGTACCTCCGGGCCCAGACGGGGCGGGTATCGCGGCCGCCGGGCCTGGCCGCCACCGCCGCGGTCCAGCGCGCCAGCATCTCGTCTGCCTCGGCGAAGGCGGTGGCCGGATCGGGCGGCGCGGCCAGCCAGCGGGCCTGCACCGCGTCCCGCTCCGGGCGGAGCAGCGGGAAGGTGGCCTCCGGGTCACGCATCACCATCCGGTGCAGCACCTCATGCCGCCACCACAGCGCGGCCGGGTCGCAGGTGCCCGACGGCTCCGGTGTGAGGTCGAGCGGGCGGGTGACCTGCACCGGCTTGTAGAGCGACGTGCACGGTGCCGCGGTCGCGGTCACCCAGTGCGCCGCGCTGCCGGGCCGCAGCTCGGCCACCCAGGACGCGGTGGTCTGCGAGTTCGCCACCAGGCCGCCCGCATGCATGCACGGCGCCGCCATCCCCCCGTTGACCACGGAGTAATGCGGGACGCCTGTCCCGCGGCCGTGGTCGGCGAGCGCCGCCATCAGGTCGCCGGCGCCGGCAGCCGCGGCGGCGCGGCGCTGGGTCAGCGCCTGGCGCGCCCGGCAGGCCGAGACCGCCGTCCGCAGCCGGTCACCGTGCTCCCTGGCGAACGGCTCGATCGTCAGGCCATTGGAGATGCTGCGCGCGCCGCTTTCCACCTTCTCGGCCGCCCACAGCCTCCCGGCGGTCTCCAGCACGTACGCGCCGGCCGCGTCGGCCACGATGAAGCTGTTGTGGTAGGTGAAGCCGCGGTGCTCGTGGCCGCACCCGCCGCCCTGCCCGTACCGCTCCAGCAGCCCGGTGATGACCGCCACCGCGCCGCCCGCCGAGGCGGCCCGTTCCAGCGCCAGCCGGAGCAGGTCCATGCCGGTCAGCCCGGACTTCTCATACGGCTGGTCGGTGAAGACCGCCTCGTTGCCGATGACGACGCCGTGCTCATTGGCGCCCATCTCCGCGCCCCACATCCAGAACGGGCGGCTCAGCAGCACGGCGTGGGTCTGGCGGGCCTGCCCGATCTCGATCCACGTGCAGCGCACCCTGGCCCCGGCTGGATGGCTGGCGCGAGGCTGCCAGTCCAGGAACTGGGCCTCGTTCGGGTCGCGGTCAGAGTTCTTGGCGAACAGCACCGACCCCGGCCGGACCACCACCATGGTGTCGCACATGGTTCCCGGTCACGATGATGCTGGCGGGTCAGCGCACCACGAGCACCGGGCGGTCGGCGAGGTGGATCACCTTGTGCGCGGTGCTGCCGAGCACCAGCCCGGCCAGGTCACTCCGGCCGCGCGAGCCCATGATGATGACGTCGGCGCCGAGGTTCTCGGCCTCCTCGATGATCTCACGGGCCGCGTAGCCGTAGATCGTGCTCCGCACCACGCCGTGCGCCTTGATGCCGGCGCTGGTGAGCTGGTAGACCGCGGCATCGACCTGCGCCTTCGCCTCGTCCGTCGACTCGGTCTCGACCAGCCCGGCCCGGGGCATGACCTCGCGCTCGCGCAGGTGCAGGACCCACACTTCGCCGCCCGACAGCGACGCCAGGTCCCTGGCGGCGCCGAGCACGCGCCTGGTGACATTCGAGTGATCGACAGCCACCAGCAGCTTGTCGTACATCGTTCCTCCCATGGACTGCTGAGCACACTTTGGCTGGCTAACCACATAGTGACGCTTATATACCGCCGTGACCAGAGGCCCCGCCGGGTCATTCGGGCACGATCGCGACCGGCCCGTGCGCGTGGTGCAGCACGGCATGGATGACCGGGTCCGCCCCTGGGTGGCCCATGTCATCACCGCTGTTCCTGCCCAGGACGATCAGGTCGGCCCGGGCCGAGCTCGCGGCCAGGACGCGCCCCGGGGATGCGTGCACGACGTCCTCGATGACATCGACCTCCGGGTACTTCTCCCGCCAGAAGGTCAGCTGGCCGGCCAGCCACTTCGTTCCCTCCGCGGTAACCTCCTCGGCGGCAGCCCCCGGCCGCTCCGCAGCCGTCAGCCGCATCTCCGGGAGGAACCACCGCCAGGCGTGCACGGCGCGCAGCCGGGCGCGGCGCAGCGCCGCCTCCTCGAACGCAAAGCCGATCGCGGCAGGCTGGTCAAGGTCGCGGATGCCCACCACGACCTCGCGGTGCACCGCCATGGTCTCCTCGCGCACGACCACCACGGGGCAGGCGGCGCGGGTGGCGACATACCGGCTGACCGAACCCAGGACGAGCGCCGCGAAGCCGCCGGAGCCGCGGGAGCCGACGACCACCATCGTGGCGCCCGTGCCCGCCTCCACCAGCGCCTTGCCCGGAGGGCCGGGCTGCAGCATGACCTCGGCGGCGAGGCCCGGCTCGACCTGGGCGGCGTGGTCCGCGGCCGCCGCCAGGGCCCGCTCCGACGACTGTATGATCGCGTCGGCGGCGGCGTCCGGCGTGCCGTGCGGGGCTCGCTGCCAGGACATCACCGGTGGCGGCGTGGGCACGGACACGATCCGCAGCGCCGCGCGGCGCATCACAGCCTCGCGAGCCGCCCACTCCACCGCGCGGAACGACGGGTCCGAACCGTCCGTCCCGGCCACCACAAGACCGTGTTCCATGAGCGTCTCCCTGCTGGAAATCTTCAGCCTCAGCCTGAGCGGGGCCGCGCGGCACGGCCCAGGGGCCTTGGGCCGGGCCGGCCGGGCCCTTGGTCCCGTGACCTGCCGGGGGGGCGGAACCGGGCCCATCGGCGTGATCCCGGTGACCTTCGGCCCTGAGCCCCGGCAGGCCCGCTGGGCACGCTGTTGATAGCCGGCCGGGTGCGCCCGGCCGCACAAGCGAATGGCAAGGAACAGAGATGATGAAGGCAGATGTCGGCGACCGCCTGGTGCAGGACGGCGACCCCGACCGCGTCGGCCTGATCATTGGCCTGCACAACGCGGACGGGTCCCCGCCGTATGTCGTCAGGTGGCTGCGCGGAGGCCACATCGCGCTGGTGTTCCCCGGTCCGTACACCCAGATCGTGCGCGGCGGGCCCATCAGCGGGCTGGCACAGCCTGCCTGACGAGATGGCGCTGGCCTCGGGACCAAGGTCACCGGGGGGCGGGGCTGCGGACTCTGGCTCCCACAGCGGCCGGCCCGCTGGTGTGGTCCTGACAAGCGCGGGAAGGGGCACCCGGATGGGAGATCAGCGGCGGAAGGTGGAGGAACTCACCCCGCATGAGGCAATGAGGCTCCTGGGCAGCGTTTCGCTGGGCAGGGTCGTGTTCACCGCGCGCGCTCTCCCGGCTGTCTGCCTTGTCAGCCATCTCGTTGACGGCGATCATGTCATCGTGCGTGCAGGCAGCGACGCGGCGATCCTCTCTGCGGGGATGGCCAGCGCGGGCACCGTGGTCGCCTACGAGGCGGACGCCATCGACCCGGCCGAGAGCCTCGGCTGGAGCGTGACCGTGGTCGGCGTCGCGCACAGGGTGACCGATCCCGATGCGGTCGCTGCCTTCCTGCGGGCGCTGCGCCCCTGGACCCACGGCAGGAACGACCAGGTCATATCCATCGACCCGGGCATGGTGACCGGGTTCCGGCTTGTCCCCGACGACATGCCCGTGGCCGGCGGTCAGCTCTGTGGCTGAGGAGACCCAAATGAGCGTGAAGACGGGCGGCGATCCCGCCGGTGACGGCGGACCTCAGCCCTCTGACGAGGTTTACGCGCTGCTGGCGGATGGCGCCACCGTCATGATCCGCCCGGCTGCCGTCAGCGACGAGGACGCCGTGCTGCGGATGCACCGCGCGATGTCCCCGGAGAACATGTACATGCGGTTCTTCAGCCTGAGCCCGGCCGCAGCCGAGGGGGAGGCCCGCCGGATCTGCCGCGAGCCAGCGCCCGACCACCTCGCCCTGCTGGCCTGGCTGGCCGGGGAGCTGGTGGGCGTGGCCAGCTACGAGGTCGCCGCCAGCTCGCCCGGTGAGGCGGAGATCGCGTTCGCTGTCGCCGATCATGTCCACCACCGGGGCGTGGCGACGTTGCTGCTCGAGCACCTGGTATCGGCGGCCCGCGGCCGCGGGATCCGGGCCTTCAAGGCCGAGGTGCTGGCGGAGAACGCCGCGATGCTCACGGTGTTCAGGACCGCGGGCCTGCACGCCAGGCGCACCCAGGCGGACGGAGTGACCGACCTGGTCTTCGACCTGCCCCGCGACGAGGCCGACCCGGGGTGGGAGCCCTATCTTGACGCGGTGGCGCAGCGGGAGGGCACGGCCGACGTGGCGAGCCTGCGGCACGTGTTCGCTCCCGCCTCCGTCGCCGTGATAGGGGCCAGCCGCAAGCAGGGATCGGTCGGCCGGTCGATCCTGCGCAACGTCGTCGGCGCCGGCTACGCGGGGCGCGTCTACGCGGTGAACCCGCACGCTCACGAGCTCGACGGGGTGCCGTGCCTGCCGTCGGCGGCCGCACTGCCCGAGCCGGTCGACCTCGCCGTGGTGTCGGTGCCAGCCCCGGCGGTGCTGGCGGTGGCCGAGGAATGCGGGGAGCGCGGGGTCGGGGGGCTCGTCGTGATCACCTCGGGCCTTGACGCCGCGGCGAAGGCGGAGCTCGTGGACTGCTGCCGCCGCCACGGCATGCGCCTGGTCGGCCCGAACTGCTTCGGCGTGGCGGTGCCCGGCGCCGACCTGAACGCGACGTTCGCCGCCAGCCAGCCCACGGCGGGCTCGGCCGGCCTGGCGGTCCAGTCCGGCGGGGTGGGCATCGCCCTGCTCGATCAGCTGACCAGGCTCGGCATCGGCATCTCCTCGTTCGCCTCCCTTGGCGACAAATCCGATGTGTCCGGCAATGACATGCTGATGTGGTGGGCGCAGGACACGGCCACCAAGCTGGCCGTGCTGTACCTGGAGTCGTACGGCAACCCGCGCAAGTTCAGCCACACGGCCCGCCACCTCGGCGCCACGCTGCCGGTCCTCACCGTGGACGCGGGCCGCTCCGAGGCGGCGCAGCGTGCCGCGGCGTCGCACACGGCCGCGGCGGCCACCCCCGTGGTCACCAGGGAGGCGCTGTGGCGCCAGGCGGGCATCGTCGCCACCCGTGACGTCGGCGAGCTGCTCGAGGCGGCGGCGCTGCTGGCCACCCAGCCGGTGCCGGCCGGGGGCCGGGTCATGATCGTGTCCAACGCGGGCGGGGCCGGCGTGCTCGCCGCGGACGCCTGCTCAGACGCCGGCCTGCACATCGCGGTCGTGGGCAAGCGGACCCAGCAAGCCCTGCGCCGCATGCTGCCGTCCGGCGCCGCAGTGGACGGCCCGGTGGACACGACCGCGGCCGTGCCGCCCGAGGTGTTCCGCAGCTGCCTGGAGCTCCTCGCCGCCGAGGAGGACGTGGACGCGGTGCTCGCGCTCACGGTACCGACCGCGATCGGTGACCTGGCCGGCGCGGTGCTCTCGGCGGAGGTCTCGAAGCCCCTCGTCCTGTCCTCCCTCAACCAGGCCGAAGCCGTCCGGCTGCTGCCCGGCGCCGCCGGCCCCGTGCCCTCCTACGCCTACCCAGGCAGCGCGGCCCGCGCGCTGGCGCACGCCGCCAGTTACGGCGCCTGGCGCGCCCGCAGCCCGGGCACCCTGCCCGCGCTCGGCGGCCTGCGGCGCGCCGACGCACGCCAGCTCATCAGCGGGTTCCTGGCCGGCCAGCCGGCCGGCGGCTGGCTCGGCCCGGCGCAGGTCGGCGAGCTGCTCGCGTGCTACGGGATAGCGCAGGTCGCCACGCGCCCGGTGACCAGCGAGGAAGCCGCCGTGACCGCCGCGGGCCAGCTCGGCTGCCCGGTGGTGCTCAAGGCGGACGTGCCCGGCCTGGTGCACAAGAGCGACGCCGGGGCCGTCCAGCTCGACCTGCACGGCCCGGAGGAGGTGCGGGCCGGCTACCGCGCGCTGGCCGCGAGGTTCGGCACCAGGATGTCGGCCGCCATCATCCAGCCCATGATCACCGGCGGCACCGAGGTGATCATCGGGCTGGTGCAGGAGCCGGTGTTCGGCCCGCTGGTGGTCTTCGGGCTCGGCGGCGTCGCCACCGAAGTGCTCGGCGACCGGTCAGCCCGGCTCACCCCGCTCACCGACACCGACGCCGCGGCGCTGGTCCGCTCCATCCGCGCCGCCCCGCTGCTGCTCGGCCATCGCGGCACGCCCGCGGCCGACCTGGCGGCGCTGCAGGACATCCTGATGCGCGTGTCACGGCTCGCCGAGGACCTGCCCCAGGTCGCCGAGCTCGACCTCAACCCGGTGATCGCCCGCCCCGACGGGGCGTACGTGGTGGACGTGCGGGTGCGCGTCGAGCCCGCCGAGCCGACCGATCCCTATCTGCGCAGGCTGCGCTGACCGCAGGCGGGGCGGGGGTGAGGAATGCAGGGCGCGCCCCGGCTGCCAGGGCTGCGGCGGCTGGCCAGGCTGCTGGTCAGCCGCAACGCGCTGCGGCGGCCCCTCGGACCGGGGGCCGCCACGGCCCCCGGCGGACCAGGCGTCACTGACCGGCGGGCGGCGCCGCCTCAGCGGCGGACCCGCCGCCCGGTGACCCGGCTGGGCACGATGCGGAGGAAGAGCTCCCTGTCCCCGTCCGGCCAGGTGTCGACCCCGGCGGTGGCGACCGCCGCGCGCTCGGCTTCGGAGTCCACGTGGTGCGCGGATCCCTGGACCAGGACGCTCCATCCCTCCCGCGCGGCGGTGTCGAAATCGTCGATCTCGAAGGCCACCTTGTACTCGGCATGGGCGATGCCGGTGCGCAGATCCTCGTCTGTCGCGCTGTCCTGCGCGGTGCGGAACACGATGGTCTGCTCAAACAGCCGGTAGTTGACCGGAAACACGGTCGGGCCGTAGCGCCCCGAGTACGCGATCCGGCCGATGCCGCCAGGCGCGATCAGCCGCAGGCACTCCGCCTCGTCCAGTTCCTCTAGCACACGGCCTAGCGTAGGTCATGCACCGGTTCCGGCGAGGACGGGCGGGCGCACGCCTCGATGAGCCGGGCGCGGGTGGCCTGCAGCCGGCGCACGACGACCGCGGAGAACCGCCGGCTGAGCTCGTACCCGAGAACCGGGTCGGCGTCACAGGCCGCGCGCACCGCCGCGGCGTCGAACTCGAACGCCTGCGTCGGCTGGGTGGCGACGGCGCCGAACCGCCACTCATGCGGGGGGGTCATCCACGACAGGCCGATGACGTCGCCCCTGCCGAGGTTCTCGATGATCACCCGCCCGTGCCCGGGGACGGTCGCGTCGAGCCGCACCTGGCCCGCGTCGATGATCCAGAACCGGTCGGCCCTGGACCCCTCGTCGAACAGCCGCCGCCCGGACGGGATCGTGACGTGCTCGCACAGCTCGGCAAGCGCGGCGAGCTGGCCTGGCGGCATGCCGCGCAGGAACGGCTGCGCCCCCAGCACCGTTGTCTGCTGCTTTGTCATGATCGCTCCCGTCCGGAGGGGACGACGACGACCGGGCACCGCGCGTGCCCGCAGCAGTAACGGCTCACCGAGCGGCGGCGGGCGCGCCGCCAGCGGGGCAGCCAGCGGTGCCCGACGACCAGCAGGTCTCCCTGGCGGCTGGCGAGCCTGGTCAGCACCGGACCCGGATCGCCTTCCGGTGTCCGGACCGACACGTCAAGGTCGCGCGGCCGCCCGCCGCTGGCGGCGAGGAACGCCCCGCGGACCACCTTGGCCGACTCGTCACGCTGCTCGGCCCCGCTGAAGTACAGCACGACGTGCCGGCGGCCACGGTGCCGGTGGTAACGGCCGCCCTGCTGGGGAAGCCCCAGCTCCCACGACCGGACGGCCACAAGCTGCGCATGACAGCCCCTGGCCCTGGCGACGGCCCACCGGAGAGCCGCCACGCCCGACGGCGAGCCGTCGATCCCGACGACGACCCGTGTCTGCTCCGGCTGGCTCATGAATACCTCCCCAGGCCTTATACCCAGCGTGACCCCGTCCCCGTCCGGCCGCAGGAGTCCTGCGGCCCGTCGGCGGCGGGACCTTCTTCCCTGCCGGGAGGGACCGGCGGCCCTGCACCGGCCGGCCGGCCCCGTGATGTGCTGGCGCCGCTTTGCCGGCGCCATTACCAGGCCAAAGCTGCGCCAGGAGGGGAACACTGCGGTCGGCCTACTCGCGCTTCGTCGGCGACGTCTTCGGCGCGCCGCTGGCCATGGAGGGGCTGCTGGCCTTCTTCATGGAGTCGGCCTTCCTCGGCCTGTGGATCTTTGGCTGGAAGCAGCCGGTGGGATACCGGGTCAACCCGGTCACCCACCGGGCCCAGCTCACCAGCATCGTCGCGCTGCTGACCAACTCGACGGTGCTGGCGGCCTGGCCGCACGTGTTCTTGGCCAGCTTCCTCGTCGCCGGCACGGTGGTCATCGCCGCCAGCGCCTGGCACCTGGCCAGGAGCAGCGACACCGCCCTGTTCCGCCCGGTCATGCGGCTCGGCCTGGCGGTGACGCTGGCCGCGGGGATCGCCACGGCGGTGACCGGTGACCTCCAGGCCCGCCTGATGGACTCCCAGCAGCCGAGCCGACGCCGAAGTCGAATCCCTCCAGGACGAAGTAGCCGGTCCACAGGACCGCGATCTGTCGCCGCCGCGGCCGGGCTGTACCGGCAGATGTGGCGGGCCCACCTGGCCGGGCAGGGTGCGGCGCGGCCCGTCGCCGGATGACGTTCGCAGCCCACAGTGAGGACCTACGTCCCTTTGCCCCTCATCCCGCTGGCGGGATGGTGAGGCTAGGCAGAAGGCCAGGTCAGCGGCTATCGCGGTCCTGGCAATGAATCCGGGGAGGGATCATGTCCAGCCATCTTGGCCTGCACCTTCCGCACCGGGTGCAGCCCGGAGCGACCGCGCTGTCACCACGAGATCAGCAGCAGGCCAGCTCGATCGGGGTCACCTCGGCGACCGGCCTGGTCATCGGGAGCATCGTCGGAATAGGGGTGTTCACGATGCCGGCCGTGCTGGCCGGGGCGGGCACGAGCTCGCTGGCGACGCTGGCCGTCATCGCGGTCGGCGCGATGCTGCTGGCCGTGCTGTTCGGCCAGCTCACCCGGCGGGTGCCGAACTCCGACGGCGGGCTGTACGCCTATGCCCGGCACGAGTTCGGCGACTTCGCCGGATACCTGACCGGCTGGTCGTACTGGATCTCAGCGTGGGCCGGGAACGCGGCGATCGTCGCGGCCTGGGTGCTGTACGTCGATGCGCTGTTCGGCATCAGCCATCCCTCGGGGATGACGAACTGGGGCATCGCCCTGCTGGGCCTGTGGGTCCCGGCGGCGGTCAACCTGGCCGGCGTCAGGAACATGGCCTGGTTCCAGAACCTCACGGTCGTGCTGAAGTTCCTGCCGCTGCTGTTCATCGGCGTGGTGGGCTGGTTCTTCGTCAAGTCGGCGAACTTCGGCCCGTTCAACGCCTCCGGCGCGAGCCTGTACACCGCGATCGGGATCGCGGCCGGCGTGGCGCTGTTCTCGTTCATCGGCATCGAGGTGGCGGCCATCACCGCCAAGCGGGTGCGTAACCCGCGCCGGAACGTCGGCCTCGCCTCCGTGGCAGGCACCGCGGCCTGCGCGGTCCTGTACCTGCTGGTGTCCGCCGTCGTCATGGGCCTGGTCCCGCACCACACGCTGGTCAGCAGCACCGCGCCGTTCGTGCCCGCGTTCCAGGCGATGTTCCCCCACATCACGTGGGCCGGCAAGCTGGTGGCCGCGGTCGCGGTGGCGTCCGGCATCGGCGCGCTGAACGGCTGGACGCTGGTCACCGCCGAGGTGTCCCGCGCGCCCGCCGAGCACGGCCTGTTCCCGCGGCCGTTCGCATGGACCGACCGCAGGGACAGCGCGTGGTTCGGCATCGTGCTCGCGGCGGTGCTGCCGTCGCTGCTGATGCTGTGGGCCTACAACACGAAGACCGGGCTGACCGTCTTCACCTACCTGGTCGACCTCACCGTGGTCACCGTCGCGATCCCGTACTTCATGTCCGCCTGCGCGCAGCTGGCCTACCTGGTGTCCAAGCGCCGCCGGGTGCAGGGCTGGCTGCTCGCCAGGGACCTGCTGATCACGGTCGCCGCGGTCCTGTTCTCGATGTGGGTGACGTTCGCCGCCGGGTTCGCCGCGGTGTACGAGGCCCTGGTCGTCCTGCTGATCGGCATCGCCATCTACGCCTTCCTCAAGGCGAGCCGGGAACGCGCCGGCCAGGTGAAGGCGCCCGTGGACAATCCGGAAGTGGAGGCAGGGCGATGAGCTACAACGTGCAGTCGGAGGTGGGGCAGCTCCGCCAGGCGATCGTGCACCGGCCAGGGCTCGAGCTGTCCCGGCTGACCCCGCAGAACATCGGCGGCCTGCTGTTCGACGACGTGATGTGGGCGAGGCGGGCCAAGGAGGAGCACGACGTGTTCGCCGAGATCCTGCGCGAGCGCGGGGTGACCGTGCACTACTTCGGCCAGCTGCTCGCCGAGACCCTGGAGCTGCCGGAGGGCCGGAAGTTCGTCCTGGACCGGGTGTGCACCCCGGAGATGCTCGGGCCGGAACTGGTGGGACCGGTGCGCGCGCTGACCGAGGACCTGGACGGCCCCCGCCTGGCCGAGCACCTGATCGGCGGGGTGCTCAAGGCGGACCTGCGGCCGCTGCGGACGCAGAGCCTGAAGTGGGACATGCTGCGGGCCGACGACTTCGTGCTCCCGCCGCTGCCCAACCACCTGTTCCCCAGGGACAACTCCTGCTGGGTGTACGGCGGCGTCTGCATGAACCCGATGGCCAAGCCCGCCCGGCAGCGTGAGACGCTGCACATCCGGGCGATCTACCGCTACCACCCGCTGTTCGCGAGGGCTGACTTCGTCACCTACTACGGCGACGACGACGCCAGCCACCTGCCGGCCAGCGTGGAGGGCGGCGACGTGCACGTCCTCGGGAACGGCGGCGTGCTGATCGGCATGGGCGAGCGCACCACGCCGATGGCCGTGGAGATCATTTCCCGCGCGATGCTGCGCAGCGGGCAGGCCACCCGGGTGATCGCCGTGGAGCTGCCGCAGTCCCACGCGATGATGCACCTCGACACCGTGATGACCATGATCGACCGGGGGACGTTCGTCCTCTACCCGTACTTCGACCGGCGGCTGCGGTCGTGGACGCTCACCGCGGGTGACGAGGAGGACTCGCTGCGGGTCACCCGCAACCGCAGCCTCTGGGAGAGCCTCGCCGAGGCGCTGGGCATCGATGAGGTGATCATTCTCACCACCGACGAGGACATCCGCGCCGCCGAGCGTGAGCAGTGGGACGACGGCACCAACTACCTGGCCCTGACGCCGGGCGTCATCGTCGGCTACGAGCGCAACGTGGCCACCAACACGATGCTGCGCAAGCACGGCATCGAGGTGATCACCGTGCCCGGCGAGGAACTCGGCCGCGGCAGGGGCGGCCCGCGCTGCATGACCTGCCCGATCGAACGTGACCCGGCGTGACTGAAGGAGGATGCGATGGACCTGCACGGCCGGAACCTGCTGAAAGAGATCGACCTCACCCGGGAGGAGTTCCTGTACCTGGTGAGCCTCGGCGACCAGCTCCGCCGGGCCAAGCAGCTCGGCCTGGCCGAGCACCGGCTCTCCGGCCGCAACATCGCGCTGATCTTCGAGAAGGCCTCGACCCGGACCAGGTCCGCCTTTGAGGTCGCGGCGCATGACGAGGGCGGCCACGTCACCTACATCGGGCCGGGCGATTCCCACCTCGGGGACACCGAAAGCGTGCAGGACACCGCGCGGGTGCTCGGGCGCATGTTCGACGGGATCGAGTACCGGGGCTTCGCGCAGGAGTCCGTGGAGATCCTGGGCGCCCACGCCGGGGTGCCCGTGTGGAACGGCCTCACCGACGAGTGGCACCCTACCCAGATGCTGGCCGACGTCCTGACCATGCGCGACCACGCGGGCAAGCCGCTGCACGATGTCACGTTCTGCTACCTGGGGGACGGCCGGAACAACACCGCGAACTCGCTGCTGGTCACCGGCGCCCTGGTGGGAATGGACGCCAGGATCTGCGCGCCGGCCGACCTGCAGCCGTCCGCCAAGGTGCAGACCATCGCCAGGGGGCTCGCGGCCGGCTCCGGTGCCAAGCTGACCGTCACTGACGACCTGGACGCCGCCGTGCACGGCGCGGACTTCCTTTACACCGACGTCTGGCTGTCCATGGGCGAGCCCGCCGACCAATGGGACAGCCGCATCGACCACCTCATCGGCTACCAGGTGAACGCCAAGGTGATGGCGGCCACCGGCAACCCGGACGTGAAGTTCATGCACTGCCTGCCCGCCCTGCACAACACGCAGACCGAGGTCGGGCGGCGGATCTACGCCAGGCGCGGCCTGGAGGCGCTGGAGGTCACGGACGAGGTGTTCGAGTCGGCGCAGTCGATCGTCTTCGACCAGGCGGCCAACCGGATGCCCACGATCAAGGCCGTCATGGTCGCCACCATCGGAATCACACCATGAAGGTCGCCGTCGCGCTGGGTGGCAATGCGCTGCTGCGGCGCGGTGAGCGGCCCGATTCCGACATCCAGGAGTCGCACGTGGCCAGCGCCGTGGACGCGCTCACGCCAATACTGCGCCGTCATGACGTGGTCATCACGCACGGGAACGGTCCCCAGGTCGGGGTGCTGGCGCTGGAAAGCGCCAGCGACCCAGACCTGTCGCGGCCCTACCCGTTCG
>JASHPR010000450.1 GCA_030038015.1 Streptosporangiaceae bacterium | reverse complement strand
GCGGCGAGCGCCAGCCGGCCGCGGGCGCCGCGCGCAACGCCTCCCGGATCGCGGCCAGCCGCTCGCGGGCGGTCAGGCCCGTCGCCACCTGCACCACGATCGCGCCGTCCTCGCGGAGGGCGAACGCCCGCGCGCCCCGCGGCAGCGTGGCGCGCTCGAAACGGATCATGAAGTCAGCCTCCCGCCCCGGCGGCCGTCACATCCTGCCCGTCTTCCGGCCGGTCAGCCGCTGCTGGATGAAGTCCCAGATCTGCCCGGCGTCGCCGCCCTCCTCGCCCAGCACGACGATCACGTTCTGGCCGCCGGCGTCGAGGACAAGGGCGCGGTCGCCGTCGGCCGGGCGGCGCGCCGCGGTCCTGAGCGCCGAGGGCATGGCAACAGGCCGAGGAAGGAAGGCCGCCAGGTCCATGTCATCGGGCCGCCCGGTTCCCATCGGCCCCCCAGTCCGGCAAAGAGGATGTCATTCCCGATGCCGGTAGATTACTGGCTCGCGAGGCCGCTGCAACCGTTTGTCCGGAAGTTACCGGAAGATTTACAGGAAAAAATCGGAAGATCCCGCCTCATGGGCAGCGCCCTGGTCGGCCCCTTCGGCCCCTTCGGCCCCCGGCCCGGCCGGCCCCTTCGGCCCCCGGCCCGGCCGGCTGTTCCCCCACAGGCGGGTGGCGGCACCCGAAGCCGCCCGCGAAAGCCCACGCACCGCCTTTCCGGGTTGTCCGAAAGCTCACGCACTGCCGGCCGAAACGCCCAGTGATGGCCAGAAACCATCATCGACCTTGATCGTGGGCAGATTGCTGTTCCTCTAGGAACAGCGTGGAGTCCACCACCTCAAATCGGGGAGCCGCCCCGGTCGGCCCGCTAACGGCTTGCGCCCCGGCCGCCTGGGCGCGGAACGCGGATCGGCGAGACGGTCGGGCCGCAGGCCGAAGAAGATGCCGAGCATCGCGGCCAGGTCCAGGATGGCGATCAGCCCGCCGATGTAGGGCCCGGGCCCGCCGAGCCAGGCGAGGTACCCGCAGAACGACAGCACGACGATCAGCGCGCCGAGCGCCCGCGGCCGCCCGGCCTGCGCCAGCCGCTCCGGGACCTCGTACGGCGCGCGGTCGACGTAGTTGGCTGTGGCCGCCTTCTCCTGGGCGATCCTGAGCCACAGGTCGTAGAGCTCGGGTGCCTGCTCGCGCAGGGTGATGGCCTGCTCGAGGGACAGGACCTCGGTTCGCACTGGCGGCCGCGGCAGGGCCCCCGCAAGGGGGTCGGACGGCCCGGTCTCGGGGAGGGGATCGCTGTCGGTCACAGCGGTAAGATCACACCCGCCTTGTCCTGGGCCCGCGCGGTCGGCTGGCGATGAGCCGCCGTGGGGGTCGGCTCGTGCTGCGCCGCCATCGGGGCCAGCTCGCGGTGAGCCGTCATGATCGTGTCCATGGCGGCCACGAACGGGTCGGGCCGTGAGCCTGGGTCAGGAGGCTCCGGCAGGCTGCGGCGCACCAGCCGCAGCACCGTCGCGCCGGTCACGTCGAAGATCGCCGAGATGCCCAAGCGGAAGGCAAGCACCCGGCGAGCGGACCCGGCGGTCGGCATGAGTGATCTTTGCCCGGCCCGCCCCGGCCCGAAACCCGGGCCGGAACCCGGGCAGCCCCAGCGCCGGGGTGCCGGCCGGCTGCGCTGCCGTGCTCACCGGGGGTGCACCTCCTGGGGCGTTTGTCCGAGCCGCGGGCGTGCTGGCTATGCTGATTCCGTGGTTGCCCGGGGGCCGGTGGAAGCAGAGCCCGTCGGGCCGCTGTCCGGCATCCTTGTCGCCGACTTCTCCCGGGTCCTGGCCGGCCCCTACTGCACCATGCTGCTCGCCGACCTCGGCGCCGACGTGATCAAGGTGGAGAGCCCCGGCGGCGACGACACCAGGGGATGGGTCCCGCCGGTCCGGGACGGCGTGTCCACCTACTACCTGGCGATCAACAGGAACAAGCGGTCGGTCGCGCTCGACCTGCGCAGCGAGGCCGACCGTGCCGCCGCCGCCGAGCTGGCCCGCCGCGCCGACGTCATGGTGGAGAACTTCAAGCCGGGCGGGCTGGCGCGGTTCGGCCTGGACTACACGTCGGTCAGCGCCGCCAACCCGGCGATCATCTACGCCTCCATCACCGGGTTCGGCTCCGGCGGCGGCAGGGACATCCCCGGCTACGACCTCGTGGTCCAGGCCATGTCCGGGCTGATGAGCCTGACCGGCGACCCGGACGGGCCGCCCTACCGGGCCGGGATCTCCGCCTTCGACGTGATCACCGGGCTGCATACGGCCATCGGCATCCTCGCCGCCCTGCACCACCGTGCCCGCACCGGCCAGGGGCAGTACGTGCAGGCCAACCTGATGTCCTCCGCCCTGTCCGGGATGGTGAACCAGACCAGCGCCTACGCCGCCGGCGGGGTGGTCCCGTTCCGCATGGGCAACTCCCATCCCAGCCTGTTCCCCTACGAGCCGCTGCCGGCCGGCGACAAGGACATGATCATCACCGCCGGCAACGACGTGCAGTTCCGGAAGCTGTGCGAGGTGCTGGGCGCCCCGGAACTGGCCGACGACCCGCGGTTCGCCAAGACCGGCGACCGCACCGCGAACCGGGAGCTGCTGCGCCCGCTGCTCGTGGAGCGGCTCCGCAAGCGCCCGGCGGCCGAGTGGTTCCGCGAGCTGATCGCCGCCGGCGTGCCGTGCGGCCCGATCAACACGGTCGACGAGGGCATCGCGTTCGCCGAGGAGATCGGCCTGGAGCCGGTGGTGATCGCGGGCGAGGGGGAGGCAGGGATCCCGACGATCAGGAACCCGCTGCGGTTCTCGGCCACCCCGCCGGGGTATAAGCTCCCCCCGCCTGGGCTCGACGAGCACGGCGAGGAGATCCGCCGCTGGCTGGCCGCCTCCTCTGCACCGCCCGAGGAGGAGGCCGGCCCGTGACCGAGCCGCATCCCGTGCCCCGCTTCCCGACGTCGCTGGGCACCTCCGACGCGGAGACCATCACCCTGCTGGGCAAGGATCTGGCCGCCGACCTGATGGGCAAGGTCTCGTTCGGCGAGCTGGCACTGTGGCTGGTGACGCAGCGCCGGCCGACCAGGCCGCAGGTCCGGGTGTTCGAAGCGGTGCTGGTGGCGCTGGCCGACCACGGCTTCACGCCGACCGCGATCGCGGCCAGGCTGACGTACCTGTCCGCACCGGACTCGGTGCAGGGCGCGATCGCGGCCGGCCTGCTCGGCGGGGGCTCCCGGTTCCTCGGCGTGACCGAGGACACCGGCAGGTTCCTCGGCGACGCGCTGGCCGAGGCGGGGGAGCCGCTGCCCGCCGACGACGCGGGCTGGGATGCACTCGCGCTGGCCGCGGTGCGCCGGGCCCGTGAGCAGGGGCGGCTGGTCCCCGGGCTCGGCCATCCCGTGCACAAGGTCACCGACCCGCGCACGCCGGCGCTGATCGCCATTGCCGAGGAAGAAGGGCTGCGCGGGCCGCACCTGCGCCTGCTCGAGGCGGTCGGCCGGGTCCACCCGCAGGTCCTCGGGCGGCGGCTGCCGCTGAACGGGGCCGGAACCTCCGGCGCGGCCCTGGCCGACCTCGGCCTGCCGGCCGGCACGCTGCGCGGTTTCGCCCTGCTCGCCAGGACGGCGGGGCTGCTCGGCCAGCTCGCCGAGGAGCAGCGGCGCCCGCTCGGCATGGACATGTACCTTACTGTCGACCGCAACGCCGACTACGTTCCCCCTGAGCCCTGAGCTCGCGCACGACCAAGCCCCCGAGACCGAGGGAGCCGCCATGGCGACCATCGCAGCGGTCATCGCATCCACCCACCACCCGTTCTACCTCCGGGCGTCCACCGCGGTCGGCGAGGACCGGCCGCCGTTCGCCGACGAGTGGGTCGCCAAGATCGAGGCCTTCCGGCATACCCTCACCCGCGCCCGCCCGGACGTGCTCGTGATGGTCGGCAGCGACCATTTCCACCAGCTCTGGCTGGACAACATGCCGCAGTTCCTGATCGGGAAGGCACCCTTCTACGACGCCAACTACTACAACGAGGAGCGGGAGTTCGGCCTGCCGCGGATGGGCCTGCACGGTGACGAAGAGCTGTCCGCTTACCTGCTGCGCGGCGGCATCGACGCGGGCTTCGACCTCGCCTTCAGCAACGAGCTGCGGGTCGACCACAGCATCACCTGCCCGATGATCACCCTGCGGCCGCAGGCGGACCTGCCGATCGTGCCGGTGTACACGAACATCTTCGCCCCGCCGATGCCGCAGCCCAGGCGCTTCGTCGAGCTGGGCAAGACCATCCGGGGGCTGGTCGAGGCCTGGCCGAGCGACAAGCGGGTGGCGATCATCGGCACCGGGCACCTGTCGCTCGAGCTCGGCGGCCCGCGCCAGTTCGGGCCGCACGGCCCGGACCCCGACTTCGACCGCAAGGCCGTGGAGTGGATCGCGTCCGGGGACCTGGACTCCGCGCTGGCCGAGGTCAGCCTGGACAGCCTGTGGCTGCCGGGCAACGCGACCCACGGCTTCATGGACTTCATGCTGATGATGGGCGTCGCCGGGGAGAACGTGAAGGCCGACTACGTGGACTGGATGGACCTCTTCCACACCATGGAGGCCTATTTCACCTGGTACCCGGAGGGCGCGAGCGAGGCGGCCGCACAATGAGCAAGTACCTGGTCAACAAGTTCCTGTACACGGTCGACCGCGACCCGGAACTGGTCGAGCGCTACCGCGAGGACCCGCGCGGCACCGTGGAGTGGTGGGAGGCGGAGCGGGCGAACCTGATCCTGAACTGCCCGCCGGGGGAGCACAGCACCTGGCTCCGCTTCACCGACGCCGAGCGGGAGGCGCTCGCCACCCACGACTACGTCGCACTGTTCGAGCTGGGCGCGCACAACTTCCTGACGCTGACCCTGTTCATCGGGCTGTTCGAGCGGGACTACGCCGAGCCGCTCGGCTTCCAGCGCGAGTACGCGGCCCGGCTCAGTCGCTGGACCGTCCCGTACCCCGATATTTCAACCTGAACGGGACGCCACCGGGCGGGCCAGGCAGGCAGCGGGCTACTCGTTCAGTGTTCAAATTGGGAGCGGCCGGCAGAGCGTGTATCTTCTGCCCGGAACGCTGTTTCCGACATCGAGTTTCCGACGCAACCAGAGGGCGCTGAATCACGTGCGCTGGTCACAGCTCCACATTCCCACCCTGCGCGAGGACCCGGCCGACGCCGACGCCGCGAGCCACCGGCTGCTGCTGCGCGGCGGGTTCATCCGCCAGCTCATGGCCGGCCACTACAGCATGCTGCCGCTCGGCGTCCGGGTGCGCGCCAAGGTCATCGGCATCATCCGCGAGGAGATGAACCGGATCGGCGGCCAGGAGTTCCTGCTGCCCGCCATGCAGCCGGCCTGGATCTGGGAGAAGAGCGGGCGGCTGGAGGTGATGGGCGAGGAGATGTTCCGGCTCACCGACCGCAAGGGCGCCGAGGTGGTCCTGGGCATGACCCACGAGGAGATCTTCGCCTACCTCGCGCAGGAGCTGTCCTCCTACCGGGAGCTGCCGCAGTTCTGGTACCAGTTCCAGACCAAGTTCCGGGACGAGCCCCGGCCGAAGAGCGGGCTGCTGCGGGTGCGGGAGTTCACGATGAAGGACTCCTACAGCTTCGACGCCGGCGAGGCCGGGCTCGACGCCTCGTTTGAGGCGCACCGCGGGGCGTACCAGCGGGTCTTCGCCAGGCTGGGCATCCCGGCGATCGCCGTGCAGGCGTCCAGCGGGAACATGGGCGGCAGCGACTCGGTCGAGTTCATGTGCCCGTCGGAGGCGGGCGAGGACCTGGTCGCCCACTGCCCGGACTGCGGCTACGCCGCCAACCTGGAGAAGGCGACCTCGGCGCTGTGGCCGGCCGAGGACGGGCCCGGCCCGGCGGTGCCCGAGCCCTTCGCCACCCCGGGGGTGCGGACCATCGACGACCTCGCCCGGCAGCACGGCAAGCCCGCCGACCGGCAGATCAAGACGCTCGTCTACGTGATCGACGGGCAGCCGACGCTGGTGCTGCTGCGCGGCGACCACCCGCTGGCCGAGCAGAAGCTGGCCGATGCCACCGGGGCGGCGGACATCCGGCCGGCCCAGGCGGACGAGATCCGCGAGGCGCTCGGCGCGTCGCCGGGCAGCCTCGGCGCGGTCGGGGTCACCAAACTGCCGGTCATCGCCGACCTGGCGCTGCAGGGCAGGCGGGACATGACCACCGGCGCCAACCTCGATGACACGCACCTGACCGGGGTGGACGTGGCGCGCGACATCGCCGTCGGCCGCTGGATCGACCTGCGCGAGGTGGCGGCCGGCGAGCCGTGCCCGCGGTGCGGCACGCCGCTGGAGATCATCCGGGCGATCGAGGTCGGGCACATCTTCAAGCTCGGCCGCAAGTACACCACCGCGCTCGGCGTCTCCGTGCTCGGCCCGGACGGCCAGGGCATCGTGCCGATCATGGGCAGCTACGGGATCGGGGTGGAGCGGGCGATGGCGGCCATCGCCGAGGTGCACCACGACGACGCCGGCCTGGCCTGGCCGGTGGCCGTGGCGCCCGCCGAGGTGGACGTGGTGCTGCTGACGCCGAAAGACGCGGCGGCCCGGGACGCCGCCGAGGCGCTCTACGCCGAGCTGCAGGCCGCCGGCGTGGACACGCTGATCGACGACAGGGACGAGCGCCCCGGTGTGAAGTACCGGGACGCGGAGCTGACCGGGATCCCGTGCCGGGTCAGCGTGGGCAGCCGGGACCTAGCCGAAGGCGTGGTCGAGGTCACCATCCGTGCCAGCGGGGAGAAGCAGCGGGTGCCGGTGGCTGAGGCCGTCACGCACCTGCTGCGGTTCCTGTCCGGCCAGCGCGCCTCAGCAGCCGCAGCCGGCTCCTGACCTGCGCCGCGCGGGTCCTGCTCAGCCGGGGCTGCGGGCCGGTGTCGGCAGGGGCGGGGGACAGCGCCGCAGGGCCCGTCACGACGCGCTCGTTGTGGCTCGCCAGTGCGCTCCAGTCGTGGCTCTTGCTGGGCATCCGGGACCCTCCTGCCATGTCTCGCGTCAGGCGACAGCGCGAATTGCCCTGCTGCATATAGGACACGCCTGAGGGACCGATCGGGACACCTTAAGACGGTAACGAATGGATAACTTCTTCGCCAGTTGGCTGCCGAACCAGGCGAAACGTGGTCCGATTCGCCGTCAGAGCCGGGACCACGCCTGCGTCAGCACGCTGCGCAGGATCTGCTCCATCTCGTCGAAGTGCTCCTGGGTGCAGGTCAGCGGCGGGGAGAGCTGGATGACCGGGTCACCGCGGTCGTCGGCCCGGCAGATCAGGCCTGCGTCGAACAGCGCCGTGGACAGGAAGCCGCGGAGCAGCCGCTCGGACTCCTCATCGTCGAACGTCTCGCGGGTGGCCTTGTCCTTGACCAGCTCGATCCCGTAGAAGTACCCGTCGCCGCGCACGTCACCGACGATGGGCAGGTCGTTCAGCTTCTCCAGCGTGGCCCGGAACGCTGCCTCGTTCGAGCGGACGTTGCCCAGCAGGTCCTCCTTCTCGAACACGTCCAGGTTGGCCAGTGCCACCGCGCAGGACACGGGATGCCCGGCGAACGTGATGCCGTGCAGGAAGCTGGCGGCACCGTCGGCGAACGGCTCCATCAGCCGGTCGCTGACCAGCATCCCGCCGAGCGGCGCGTAGCCGGACGTGACCCCCTTGGCGAACGTGATCACGTCGGGCTGGTAGCCGTACCGCTCCGCGCCGAAGTAATGGCCGAGCCGGCCGAACGCGCAGATCACCTCGTCGGAGACCAGCAGCACCCCGTACCGGTCGCAGATCTCCCTGACCCGCTGGAAGTACCCGGGCGGCGGCGGGAAGCACCCGCCGGAGTTCTGCACCGGCTCGAGGAACACGGCGGCGACCGACTCCGGGCCCTCGTGGAGGATCGCGCGCTCGATCTCGCCCGCCGCCCAGGCGCCGAACGCGACCGGGTCGCCGGCGACGAACGCGGGCGCCCGGTAGAAGTTGGTATTGGGCACCCGCACCCCGCCCGGCGGCAGGGGCTCGAACGGCTCCTTGATCGCGGGCAGGCCGGTGATGGCCAGCGCCCCCATGGAGGTGCCGTGGTAGGCGATGTGGCGGCTGATCACCTTGTACCGGCCGGGCTCGCCGATGTGCCGGAAGTACTGCTTGGCCAGCTTCCACGCCGACTCGACCGCCTCGGAGCCGCTGGTGGTGAACCACACCCGGTTCAGGTCCCCGGGGGCGAGCTCGGCCAGCCGCTGCGCCAGCTCGATCGCCCGCGGGTGGGCGTAGGACCACAGCGGGAAGTAGGCAAGCTCGCTGCCCTGCCGCGCCGCGGCCTCGGCGACCTCGGTGCGGCCGTGCCCGATCTGGCTGACGAACAGCCCGGCCAGACCGTCCAGGTAGCGCTTGCCGTGCTGGTCGAAGACGTACTGCCCCTCGCCGCGCACGATCACCGGCACGTCGCTGCCCACGTACGAGCCCATCCGGGTGAAGTGCAGCCACAGGTTGCGCTTGGCCGCTTCCTGCTGGGCGGTGTGGTCGGGTGCGCCTGACGAGGAAGAACGGGTCATCTGGTCCCCCAGGAGTACGTCTGCTTGCGCAGCTTCAGGTAAACGAACGTCTCTGTCCCGGTCACGCTCGGGATCGCGCGCACCCGGCCGAGAATCTCGAGCAGCTGGTCATCGTCCTCGCAGACGGTCTCGATCAGCAGGTCGAAGGAGCCCGCCGTGATCACCACGTAGTCGATCTCTGGCATCGCCGCGAGCTGGTCAGCGAGCTGCTCAAGCTCCCCGCTGCACCTGATCCCGATCATGGTCTGGCGGTGGAAGCCCAGCGTCAGCGGGTCGGTCACGGCCACGATCTGCATCGCCCCAGAGTCGATCAGCCGCTGCACCCGCTGCCGCACCGCGGCCTCGGACATGCCCACGGCCTGCCCGATCGCCGCGTAGGAACGCCGGCCGTCCTGCTGCAGCTGCTCGATGATCCGCTTGGAGACATCGTCGAGGAGAATGCGGACCTGCCCGCTCCCGTTGCCACGCCGCGGCCCGGCCGCGTCGGTGCGCCTCCGGTTGCCCGGGGCCAGGGGCGTCCCCGGCATCTGCGCCATGCGATTGCTCCCTCCGCATGGCAATCCTGCCACGTTCGCGGACCCTGTCAACTGATTCCGCAGGATGGCGTTGGTTTGGCTACTAATTTCACTCGTGAACGCGGGGGGCGAAAACGTGCCGGGGACAGCGCGGCAGAGGGCGCCGGGCACCGCCGCCGCAGCCGGGTGCCGTGGCCGGGCGGGCGCCGCGGGCGGGCGGGTGCCGCGGGCGGGCGCTATGGCCGGGGGTGCTGTGGCTGGGCGCCACAGCCGGGCCGACGCCACAGCCGGGCGGGTGCCGCGGGCAGGCCGAGCGCTCAGCCGCCGCAGGTGACCTGGGCGGGATCGGTGGTCAGCCGGTCCCGCCCGGTCACTTCGGACAGCGGCAGGCCGCAGCAGGGCACGACCATGTCGTCCGGGGAGGGGCTGCGGTGCGTTATGCCCCCCGGCGCCTTGCGGTGCCGGGAACTGCCGCCGGTTAACGATCCTGGGGTGGTGTCTTGCCGCGAACTGAGCGTTTCCGGCTTGTCTCTGCCATGGGCGGTGAGTTCATCACGATCTTTCCGGACAAGCTTGCGCCTGCGCGGGATGCGGGGTCCCATGCGTGGATAATAGGGGCGAGCCTCCGCCCGTACCAGTACCTGCGCCATCAGGCAGCCAATGGGCCGTGCGGGGACAGGGCGGGCGGCACCGGCAGGCCGGCCCAAGGGCCGCCCCGGCGGGCCGGCTGCCACAGTGGTGCATGAGATACGACCTGGCCGCCGCGGCGTCGGGTGCCGGCTGCCCGCGGCGCACATCGGCGGCTCCGCCGCGCGCCGGCTGCCCGGAACGGGAGATGCCCATGAGCCTTGATCAAGGCAGCGCCAGCCGCCTGAAGAGCGCGCTCGCCACGGTCGTGGCGATCCCGGTCACCCCGTTCGACGAGGCTGGCGAGGTCGACTGGGACGCGCACGCCCGGGTGGTCAGGCGGCTGACCGACGGCGGGGTGACCGTCCTGACGCCGAACGGCAACACCGGCGAGTTCTACTCGCTGACCCCGGAGGAGGCGCGGCGCGCCGCCGAGTCCGCGATCAAGGCGGCGGACGGCCGTGCCGAGGTCATGGCCGGGGTCGGCCTGGACACCGTCACGGCGACCCGCGCCGCCCGGCACGCCGCCGGCGCGGGCGCCAGCATGGTGATGATCCACCAGCCGGTGCATCCCTACATCTCGGCCGAGGGCTGGCTGGCCTACCACCAGGCCATCGCGGACGCGGTCCCGGAGACCGGTGTGGTGCTGTATATCAGGGACGCCCGGATCAGCGGCGCGCTGATCGGCCGGCTGGGGGAGAGCTGCCCCAACGTCATCGGCGTCAAGTACGGGATGCGCGACCCGGTCAGCTTCGCCGCGGCGGCCAGGGACGCGGGCCAGGGCAGGTTCACCTGGCTGGCCGGCCTCGCCGAGCTCGCCGCGCCCGGGCTGTGGCCGGCCGGGGCACGGGGGTTCACCTCCGGCCTGGTCAACGTGGCCCCGGCGATCCCGGCCGCCATGCTGGACGCGCTGCGCCGGGGCGACTTCGCCGCGGCGATGGCAACCTGGGACCTGGTCCGGCCGTTCGAGGAGCTGCGCGGCGCCGACGCGTCGGCGGACAACGTCAGCGTGGTCAAGGAGGCGCTGGCGCAGCTTGGGGTGTGCGGCAGGGCCGTGCGCCCGCCCAGCCGGCTGCTCGGCGAGGCGGCTCGCGCCCAGATCGCCGGCATCCTCGCCGGGTGGAACGCGCAGCGGGCCGGGGAGACGCGTAACCAGGGCGGAGGAGTGCCGTGACAGGGGTCCGCAGGGCGCCGGAGCAGCTCCGCAGCTACCGGTGGTTCGGCGGGGCGGGGCCGCTCGGTGATCTCGGCATGCGCCAGCTCAGCCACCGGTCACGGATGCGGCAGCTCGGCGTGGCCGCCGAGGAGCACCTCGGCAAGCCGGTCATCGGGATCCTGAACACCTGGGCCGAGATCAACCCGTGCCACATGCACCTGCGCGAGCGGGCCCAGCAGGTGCGGCGCGGGGTGCTCGAGGCGGGCGGGTTCCCCCTGGAGTTCCCGGTCGCCACGCTCTCCGAGACGTTCCAGAAGCCGACCCCGATGCTGTACCGGAACCTGCTCGCCATGGAGACCGAGGAGCTCCTCCGCTCCTACCCGATCGATGGCGCGGTGCTGATGGGCGGGTGCGACAAGACAACCCCGGCGCTGCTGATGGGCGCCGCCAGCGCGGGCGTCCCGGCGATCTACCTGCCGGCCGGCCCGATGCTGCGCGGCAACTTCCGCGGCGCGCCGCTGGGCAGCGGCACCGACCTGTGGAAGTACTGGGACGACCACCGGGCCGGGCTCATCGGGGA
Source organism: Streptosporangiaceae bacterium (assembly GCA_030038015.1). Taxonomy (GTDB): domain Bacteria; phylum Actinomycetota; class Actinomycetes; order Streptosporangiales; family Streptosporangiaceae; genus JASHPR01. The sequence continues at coordinate 8,273 of JASHPR010000450.1, read as the reverse complement.
GTGCGAGCTCGCCGAGCTCGAATGCGGGATCGCCCGCTCGCCGGGGCACTGCATGACGATGGGCACCGCCTCCACCATGACCTCCGCGGCCGAGGCGCTCGGGATGACCCTGCCGGGCGCCGCGTCCATCCCGGCCGCCGACTCCGCGCACTGCCGGATGGCGGCCGCCTCCGGCCGCCGCATCGTCGAGATGGCCTGGCAGGGCCTCACCCCGGACCAGGTCCTCACCAGGGAGGCCTTTGCGGACGCGGCCGCGACCGTCCTCGCGCTCGGCGGCTCGACCAACGCGCTGATCCACCTGATCGCGATGGCCGGGCGCTGCGGCGTGCGGCTGACCCTGGACGACTTCGACGCGATCGCCCGGCGCGTCCCCGTGCTCGCGAACATCCGGCCGGGCGGTGCCTACCTGATGGAGGACTTCTACTACGCCGGCGGCCTGCCCGCGCTGCTCGGCCAGCTCGCCACGGTCCCGGGCGCGCTGCACCCCGGCCGGCTGACCGTGACCGGGGAGACGCTCGGCGCCAGGCTCAGCGGGGCCGCCGTGCACAACGACGACGTCATCCGCTCCCCGGAGCACGCGCTGTCCGCCGAGGGCGGCGTCGCGGTGCTGCGCGGCAACCTCGCCCCGGACGGCGCGGTCATCAAGCACATCGCGGCCGACCCGCGGCTGCTCAAGCACACCGGGCCCGCGGTCGTGTTCGGCAGCTACCGGGAGCTCAGGGAGCGGATCGATGACCCGTCGCTGCGGATCACCGCCGACTCGGTGCTGGTGCTGCAGGGAGCGGGGCCGCTGGGCGGCCCGGGCATGCCGGAGTACGGGATGCTGCCGATCCCCAGGTACCTGCTGGCCGCCGGGGTGCGCGACATGGTGCGGATCTCCGATGCGCGGATGAGCGGTACCAGCTACGGGGCCTGCGTGCTGCACGTCTCGCCCGAGTCCGCCGCGGGCGGGCCGCTGGCCCTGGTGCGCACCGGCGACCCGGTGACCCTCGACGTCGCGGCCAGGTTGCTGCGGCTGGAGGTCGACGACGCCGAGCTGGCCAGGCGCCGGGCGCAGTGGCGCCCGCCGGCGCCGAGGTACCAGCGCGGCTACGGGGCGCTCTACGCCGAGCACGTCACCCAGGCCGGCCAGGGCTGCGACTTCGACTTCCTGGCCAGGCCGGGCGCCACCGCCGACCCCGACCCGGCCTGACCGGCCCGCGGGCGCCACGCCCGGCACGGCGCTCACCGTTCAGGATCTCTCTGCTCCTGGGACGCTCGCCCCGCAAGCACCGGGAGTGAGACGCTTTGTGCGTGACCGGATTCACCATCGGAGCCGAGGTCCGCTGCAGCGACGGGCCGTGCGGCAGGCTCAGCCGGCTGATCGTCGAGCCTGGGACCCAGGCGGTGACCCACCTCGTGGTCGAGCCGCAGCACCGGGAGGCGGGCAGGCTCGTCCCCGTCGGCCTCGCCCAGCCCCTGGCCGGCGGGGTGCGGCTGAGCTGCAGCCGGGCCGAGTTCGCCGCGCTCGAGCCGGCCGAGGAGCAGGAGCTGCTGCCCTCCGACAGCGGCCGGCCGAGTTACGACGCGGACCTGGCCACGATGCTGGGGGCGCACGGCGTGCCGCTCAGCATCGCCAGGCTGAGGGACGGCGCCCAGGTGGGCACTCAGGACGTCATCCCCCCGGGAGAGGTGGACGTGCGCCGCGGCGAGCCGGTCTTCGCCACCGACGGCGAGATCGGCCGGATCCAGGGCCTGGTCATCGACCCCAGCAGCCATCACGTGACCCATGTGCTCCTGGACGAGGGGCACCTGTGGGGGCGCAAGGAGGTGGCCATCCCGATCAGGGCCGTGACCCGGGTCGGCGGCATCGTCCGGCTGAGCATCAGCAAACAGCAGGTGCAGGACCTGCCGCCGGCGGACATCGACCACGCGGCCCGCTAGCCGCTTCCGCGGCCCGCCGCGGCGTTCACGGCCGCGAGCCTGGCCAGGCAGGCATGTGCCTGGAAAACTGGACGTGACGGACCTTCGCGCCGCGGAGGAGGCAGGCCGGGAGGGCGGGGACATGGGCAGGGAGCGGCTGGCGCGGTACAGTCTCGCGGGCCCGGAGAACGAGGCGGCCGTGGCCGCCGGCCTGGCCGGCGCCGACTGGTTCCGCAGCGACGTGCCGCGCAAGCGGATGAAGGAGCTGATGCGGCGGTCCGACTACCCCGCCCTCCGCGACACCGCGGTCTGGCTCGGGCTGATGGTCCTGTTCGCCGGGGCCGGCATCGCGCTGTGGGGCAGCTGGTGGGCGCTGCCGTTCTTCCTGGCTTACGGCACCCTGTACGGCTCGACGTCGGACTCCCGGTGGCACGAGACCGGGCACGGGACCGCGTTCCGGACGCGCTGGCTCGACGAGGGCCTGTACCAGCTCGCCTCGTTCATGATCATGCGCGACCCGACCGTGTGGCGGTGGAGCCACGCCCGGCACCACACCGACACCCTGATCCTCGGCCGGGATCCGGAGATCGCCGCGATGCGCCCGGCGCGGCTGGCGAGGCTGCTGGCCAACTTCCTCGGCCTGGTCGACGTGCCGCTCGCGTTCCGGCTGATGTTCCTGCACGCTTCCGGGCGGCTCACCGCCGACGAGGCGGACTTCGTCCCCGGGCCGGAGCGGCACAAGGTCTACCGGACCGCCCGCATCGACCTGGCCATCTATGCCGTCACGATCGCCCTGGCGATCGGGCTGCGGTCCTGGCTGCCGGTGCTGCTGATCGGCGGGCCGCGGCTCTACGGCGCCTGGCTGCTCAACGTCTACGCGCTGACGCAGCACGCCGGCATGGGCGAGAACGTGCTCGACCACAGGCTGAACACCCGCACCGTGAAGATGTGCGCGGTCAACCGGTTCCTGTACTGGAACATGAACTACCACGTCGAGCACCACATGTTCCCGCTGGTCCCGTACTACCGCCTGCCGGAGCTGCACGAGGAGATCGCCCACGACTGCGCGCCGGTCTACCCGTCGATATGGGCGGCCTACAAGGAGATCATCCCGGCGGTCCTCCGCCAGCTCCGGGACCAGGAGTACTACGTGCACCGCGAGCTGCTGCCCGGTGCCGCTCCGTTCAACGTGCCCACGCCGGCCAGCGACGGGCGCGCGCTGCCGCTGGCCGCCGTGGCCGCGGCCTGACGCGCGGGGACCGGGAGGCAGCTCATGGCCCAGTGGATCGCTGCCTGCGCGGCCGGCGACGTCGACCCGGAGGACGTCATCGGTTTCCGGCACGGCGGCCGTGACTACGCGATCTACCGCTCCCCGGACGACGACTACTACGCCACCGACGGCCACTGCACACACGAGCAGACGCTGCTATGCGACGGCCTAGTCGACGGCAGCGTGATCGAGTGCCCCAAGCACAACGGGCGCTTCGACTACACCAGCGGCAAGGCGCTGGGCGCCCCGGTGCTCACCGACCTGCGCACGTACCCGACGAAGGTGGCCGGCGGCATGGTGTACCTCGACGTGAGCTGACGCCGGCGGCGAGCGGCAGGCACAGTCAAAGGCTGAGGTCGACTACCACGGGGGCGTGGTCGCTCGGGCCCTTGCCCTTGCGGGCCTCGCGGTCCACCCAGGCGCCGGTCACCGACCGGGCCAGGGCGGCGTTCGCGTACACCAGATCAATCCGCATGCCCATGCCCTTGTGAAACGCCCCGGCCCGGTAGTCCCAGTAGGTGAACGGGTGCGGGCCCTTGGCGATGCGCGGCACCACATCGGTCAGCCCGGTCTCCCGCAGCGCGCCGAGTTCCGCGCGCTCGGCGGGAGTGACGTGGGTGGAGCCGGCGAAGGCCGCGGGATCCCACACGTCGGCGTCGGCCGGGGCGACGTTGAAGTCGCCCATGACCGCGAACGGCCGGGCGCCGGATGCGTCGGCGGCGACCGCGGCCCGCAGCGCCGCCAGCCAGCGCAGCTTGTAGGCGTAGTGCGGATCGGCGGGCGTGCGGCCGTTCGGCACGTAGACCGACCGCACCCGGACCGGGCCGCAGGTGGCAGCCAGCGTCCTGGCTTCGATGGTGCCCTCGTCGGGGAACCCAGGCTCGCCCGGCATGCCGCGGACGACGTCATCGAGCCCGACCCGGGACAGCACGGCGACGCCGTTCCAGCGCCCGTCCCCGTGGTGGGCCACCGCGTAGCCGAGCGGCGCGACATCACCGGCGGGGAAGGCGCCGTCGTCGACCTTCGTCTCCTGCAGGCACACGACGTCGGGCGCGGCGTGCGCCAGCCAGTCGACCAGCCGGGGCAGGCGGGCCAGCACCGAGTTCACGTTCCAGGTCGCGATCCGCATCCAGCCATCCAACCAGTTCCCCGGCCGCGCGGCGCGTTGAGCATCCGGCCCGCGGCCAATACCGTGCGGGTATGGCTAACGCATGGCCCGGTGCCTCGTATGAGACGTGGAACGCGACGTGCGACACGCTGCATGCGCACACCCAGGTGCTCGGCAAGCTCGCGGCGAGGCTCGCCCCGCCCGAGCCGGAGCTGCAGCACGCGGCGCTGCGGCTGACCGCGCGGGGCTGGGAGACCGCGCCGCTGCCGGCCCCGGACGGCTCCGGCGTCGTGGTCGCCGGGCTGGACCTCCGGGTCCACGAGGCGTTCGCCGAGCACAGCGACGGCCGCGCCGAGCGGGTCGCGCTCACCCCTGACCGGGCGGTCGCGGACGTGACCAGGGAGGTGCTGGCGGCGGTGCGCAGCATCGGCGGCCCCGTGGGCATCGACCCCACGCCGCAGGAGGTGCCGTGGAGCGTGCCGCTGGACGAGGACCGCGACCACGCCCGCTACGACCCGGCCCAGGTGGCCGGCTACTTCGCCGCCGCCACCCAGGCGGCCATGGTCCTCGCGGCCTACCGGGCCCCCTACCGCGGGCGGTCGACGCCGGTCAACGCCTGGTGGGGGTCGTTCGACCTGGCCGTGAGCCTGTTCTCCGGCCTGCCGGCCACCCCCCCGTCGGACGACTTCATCATGCGCAACGCGATGGACGCCCAGGAGGTCGCCGTCGGCTGGTGGCCGGGAGACCCCCGGCACCCCACCGCCGCGTTCTACGCGTACGCGCACCCGGCGCCGGCCGGCTTCGACAGCGCGGACCTCGCCCCCGCGCGGTGGGACGCCGCCCTCGGCGAGTACATCCTCGAGTGGGACGACGTCCGCGCGCAGCCAGACCCGCGTGCCGTGGCGCTCGAGTTCGCCCGCTCGGCGTTCCGGCACGCGTGCGCGGTGTGCGAATGGGATCTGGCGCTGGCGGCGAGCGCCGACGGCAACCCCCCGCCCGTCTCCTGACCGCCCGGCCGGGCCGGGTCCGGGCCGGGCGGCGTGCACTACGGTGACTGGCATGCCGATCATTCTGGTCACCGGGGCGGCCGGTCACATCGGGACCATGCTGCGCCCGCGCCTGGCCCGGCCCGGCCGCACGCTCCGCCTGCTGGACACCGCCCAGATCACGGCCGGCCCCGGCGAGGAGGCCATCACGGCGTCGGTGACCGACCTCGGCGCGATGACGGAGGCCTGCCAGAACGTCGAGGCCGTGGTCCACCTGGCCGGGATCGCCACCGAGGCGCCGTGGCGGCAGATCCTCGAGGTCAACATCGACGGCACGTACGCGGTGTTCGAGGCGGCCCGCCGGGCCGGGGTCAGCCGGGTGATCTTCGCCTCGTCCAACCACGCCGTGGGGTTCAGCCCGAGGGAAGCCTTCCCCGTGCCCGACTACGCGTTCCCCGCGCCGGACACCTACTACGGGGTGTCCAAGGCGGCCGGGGAGGCGCTGGCCGCCATGTACCACCACAGGTACGGCCTGGACGCGATCTGCATCCGGATCCTGACCTGCGCCGAGCGGCCGCCGAGCGTGCGCGCGCTGTCCACGTGGCTGTCCCCTGACGACGCCGGCCGGCTGTTCGGCGCCTGCCTGTCCGCCCCCAGCCCGGGGTTCCGCGTGGTGTTCGGGGTGTCGGCCAACACCCGGGGCGGGTGGGTCTCGCTGGACGAGGCGCGGGCCCTGGGCTACGAGCCCAGGGATGACGCGGAGGTGTACGCCGCCGAGGTCACCGCCGGCGGCGAGCCCGGCCCGGACGACCCGGTGCTCGCCTACCTCGGCGGCGAGTTCACGCTGCCCGCCAGGGACGCCGGCATCCCGGCGTGAGCGGGCCCGGCTCAGGCCAGGCCGCGTCCCGCCGTGGCCTGCACGTGGTCAGGGATCTCGCCCTCGTGCCGGTCACCGGTGCTCAGCGTGCCCGACGGCTCGAACATGAGGATCGCGCCGCCGGGCGACGACGGCTTGTGCTCGGTCCCTCTCGGGACCACGAAGACGTCGTCCTTCCGCAGCACGACCGTGGTCTCGGTGCCGTCGGCGTCGCGCAGCGCGATGTCGAACCGGCCGCTGAGCACGAGGAAGAACTCGTCGGTGTGCTCGTGGACGTGCCAGACGTGTTCGCCCCTGGTATGCGCGATCTTCACGTCGTAGTCGTTCACGCGGGTGACGATCCGGGGGCTGTAGATCTCGTCGAAGGACGCCAGCGCCCCGGTCAGGCTGACGGGTTCCGGGTTCATGCGGCCATTGTCGGCCAGGGCGGGCGCGTCTTGTACGGTCTTGATGCGGCGAGAGAGGCTTGCCCCGTGCTGGTGTCGGCGAACCCCTGCCCGTGGGACATCCGGGATGCGGCTCCCCGGGGAGCGCGGTGATGGGCGGCCTGCTGGAACTGCACGGCTTGACCCGGCGTTTCGGGCCGGTGACCGCGCTGGACGGCCTTTCCTTCTCGGTCCCGGCCGGCCAGGTGACCGGCTTCCTGGGGCCGAACGGGGCGGGCAAGACCACCGCGATGCGGGCCATCTTCGGCCTCACCGACCTGGACGCGGGGACGGTCCGGTGGAACGGCGCGCCGGTCGGCCAGGCCGAGCGCCGCCGGTTCGGCTACATGCCCGAGGAGCGGGGCCTGTACCCCGGCATGCTCGTGGCCGAGCACCTGGAGTACCTGGGCCGGCTGCACGGGATGACGGCGCACGATGCAGCGTCGGCGGCCATGGCGTGGCTGGACCGGCTGAGCATCGCCGACCGGGCGGGCAGCAAGATCGAGGCGCTGTCCCACGGCAACCAGCAGCGGGTCCAGCTCGCCGCGGCGCTGGTGCACGATCCCGAGCTGCTCGTCCTGGACGAGCCGCTGGCCGGGCTGGACCCCCCGGGGATCGACACCGTCGCCGAGGTGCTCGCCGGGCAGGCCAAGGCCGGCCGCTGCGTGCTGTTCTCCAGCCACCAGCTCGACCTGGTCGAGAACCTCTGTGAGTCGGTGACGATCATCGACCATGGCCGCCTGGTGGTCAGCGGGCGCGTCGACGACCTCGCCACCAGCGGCCCGCGCCGGCTGGTGGTGCGGGTGGAGGGCGACCGGGAAGCCGCCTGGGCCCGCAGGCTCCCGGGGATAACGGTGTCCGAGGTCGACCGGGGCGCGGCCAGGCTCGTGCTCGGCGAGCCGGCCGATACCGACGCGGTGCTGAAGGCGGCGATGGCCGCCGGGCGGGTCACCGAGTTCGTGGTCGAGCGGCGCAGGCTGTCTGAGGTGTTCCGGGAGGCACTGGCATGAACCCGCTGCCTGTGGTGCTTGCTGCGGGTCACGGCTCGCGCGCGGCCGCCTGAGCCAGCACAGCGACGTGCAGCGACGTGCGCGACTGCGCCGAGTCGAGGCTGACGCCGAGCGCCTCCTCGATCCGTCGCAGCCGCTCGTACAGGGTCGGCCTGGCCAGGTGCGCGCGCTTGGCGGCCTCCGCCTTGTTCCCCCCGGCATCCAGGTAGGCGGTGAGCGTGGCGAGCAGCTGGCCGCCCGCGGCGTCGTCACGGCGCAGCAGCGGGCCGAGCTCCCGCTCGGCGAACGCCTGCACCCGCGGGTCGTCCCTGAGCAGGTGCAGCAGGCCGCGCAGCCGCAGGTCCGGCAGCCGGTAGAAGGGCTGCCCGCCGCCGCCCTGCGCCGCCACCTCCGCGACCTGCTCGGCCTCGAGGAACGAGCGCTGCACGTCCGGAACCGAGTCCACCACCGACCCGGCGCCGATCACGTCGTCGTCACCGAGCCTCCTGCGCAGCTGGCTGGCCAGGCGGCCGAGCAGCGCGTCCGCGTCTGCCCGCGGCGGCAGGACCAGCAGCGCGCCGACCCTGGTGTCGTCCAGCGAGCCGACCAGGGCGGGAACGCGGCTGGCCCGGCACGCGGCGGCTGCGGTATCGGCCACCTGCAGCGCGCGGGCCTGCGCCTCGAGCCCGGCAGCCCCGCCCGCGCCCGCAGCCCCG
>JASHPR010000449.1 GCA_030038015.1 Streptosporangiaceae bacterium | reverse complement strand
GCTCGTCGTTCAGCTTCTCGAACAGGAACAGGGTGCGCAGTTCCTCGGGGCTGCACGCCATCTGCTCGCCCTGGGCGCGGCATACCGGTTCTTGCTGGGCCTGCTCGGACTGGGCCTGCTCGGTGGTCATGGCTATAGCTTCTCCAGATATCGGTGTACCAGCATGACGGCCATGGCGCCCTCGCCCACGGCCGAGGCGACGCGCTTGGCCGACTCGGCCCGCGCGTCGCCGGCCACGAAGACGCCGGGAACGCTGGTCTCCAGGTGGTAGGGGAGCCGGTCAAGGGCCCAGCCCCTGGGCCGCTCGCCCGCCACGGACAGGTCCGGCCCCGCCACGACGAAGCCGCGCTCGTCGCGCACCACGACCCCGTCCAGCCAGTCAGTGAGCGGGGCCGCGCCGATGAACAGGAACAGCCACTGGGCGCTGACGGTCTCGGTCTCGCCGGTGGCGGTGTCCCGCAGCGTCAGGCTCTCCAGGTGGTCGCCGCCCTCGGCCCTGATCACCTCGGTGCAGGTGCGGACCTTGATCTTCGGGATGCTCTCGATCTGCTCGATCAGGTAGTAGGACATCGACCGCTGCAGCGAAGGCCCGCGGACCAGGATCGTCACCGACGCTGCGCCGCGCGCCAGGTACACGGCGGCCTGGCCCGCCGAGTTCGCGCCGCCGACGATGAACACGTCCTGCCCGGAGCAGGCGGCGGCCTCGGTGAGCGTCGATCCGTAGTAGACCCCGCGCCCGGTCATCTCATCCAGGCCCGGCGCGGCCAGCCGGCGGTAGCTGACGCCGGTGGCCAGGATGACCGTGTGCGCGTCGATCGTGCTGCCGTCCGTGAAGCGGACGCTGCGCGCCGAGCCCTTCGCCTCGAGGCCGACCACGTCCCGCGTGGTCAGCACCTCGGCGCCGAACTTGGTGGCCTGCCGCCGGGCCCGGCTGGTCAGCTGCGCCCCGGACACGCCGTCCGGGAAGCCCAGGTAGTTCTCGATCCGGGAGCTCTGGCCCGCCTGCCCGCCGGTCGCGGTCCGCTCGACGAGCACGGTGCGCAGCCCCTCGGACGCCCCGTACACCGCCGCGCCCAGCCCGGCCGGCCCGCCGCCGATGACGATCAGGTCGTAGAAGTCCTTGGACGGCGTGGTGGCCAGGCCCACGCGGCTGGCCAGCTCGGCGTCCGCGGGCTCGACGAGCGCGTCGCCGTCCGGCGTGATCACCACGGGCAGCCTGCGCCCGTCGGCCCGGGCGGCCTCGAGCAGCCGCTGGCCCTCCGGCTCGTCCGACGCGTACCAGCGGTACGGCACCTGGTTGCGGGCCAGGAACTCGCGGACCTCCGACGACCGCGCCGACCACCGGTGCCCGACGACCTTGGTCTCCGGGACCGGCCGGTGATCCGAGGCCAGCCACGCGTCCAGCAGCCCGTCGACCACCGGGTACAGCTTCTCCTCCGGCGGATCCCACGGCTTGAGCAGGTAGTGGTCCAGGTCGACAACGTTGATCGCGTCGATGGCGGCGCTGGTGTCGGCGTATGCGGTCAGCAGCACCCGCTTCGCCCCCGGGTACACGTCCATCGCCCGCTCGAGGAACTCGATCCCGTTCATCTGCGGCATCCGGTAGTCGGCCAGGATCACCGCCACCAGGTCGCCGCGCAGCTTCATCTGCCGCAGCGCGTCCAGTGCCGACTGCCCGGACTCGGCCCGCACGATCCGGTACCGCTCGCCGTACTGGCGCCGCAGATCGCGCGCCACGGCACGGGACACCCCGGGGTCGTCATCGACCGTGATGATCGCCGTGCGGGCCGTGCCCTCTGGCGCTGCCACCGTCATCCGCATACCGCCCGGTTCTGAGTCTCGCGTCCAGCCCCGTCCATCCCCCATGCTAAGTACACGCCCCCGTGGTAGCGCTAGGTCCCAGGGCCACCCCGCGCCGGCCCACCGTCAAGCGGCCCGCCAGCGCGCACCTCCCGGCCGCCAGGCACGCCATATACCCGGCGAATGTGATGATGCCGACACGGATGACGGGCCCCGGGCTACCCGTTCACGTGTCATGGCACCGTGGATGCGGGAGGAAGCAGCGTTCACGTGGCCGTGGAGGCAGGAGGCAGCGCAATGCGCATCGGCGTGGTGTTCCCGCAGACCGAGATCGGAGGCGGCGCCGGCGCGGTGCGCGGCTACGCCCTGCGGGCCGAGGAACTGGGCTACGGCCACGTGCTCGCCTACGACCACGTGGTGGGCGCGGACCCGGCGGTGCACGCCGGCTGGCAGGGCCCCTACGACGTGACGACCACGTTCCACGAGCCGTTCGTGCTGTTCGGCTACCTGGCCGGGATCACGTCGCTGGAACTGGTCACCGGCATCATCATCCTGCCGCAGCGGCAGACCGCGCTGGTGGCCAAGCAGGCCGCCGAGGTGGACCTGCTCACCGGGGGCCGGTTCCGGCTCGGCGTCGGGCTCGGCTGGAACGCCGTGGAGTACGAGGCGCTCGGCCAGGACTTCTCCAGCCGCGGCCGGCGGCTCGAGGAGCAGGTGGGGCTGCTCAGGCGGCTGTGGACCGAGCCGTCCGTCAGCTTCGAGGGCAGGTTCGACCGGGTGACGGGCGCCGGCCTGGCGCCGCTGCCCGTGCAGCGGCCGATCCCGGTGTGGTTCGGTGCCCAGTCCGAGCCGGCCTACCGGCGGGCCGGACGGCTCGCTGACGGCTGGTTCCCGCAGCTGCGCCCGGGCCCGGAGCTCGACGAGGCACGCCGCGTCGTCGAGCAGGCCGCGGCCGAGGCGGGCCGGGACCCGGCCGCCATCGGCATGGAGGGCCGGATCAGCTGGCGGGGCAGCGCGGAGAAGCTGGCCGAGCACGCCGCGACGTGGCGCGACGCAGGCGCCAGCCACGTCTCGGTGAACACCATGGGCGCCGGCCTGCGCACGGTCGGCGAGCACCTGGAGGTGCTGGAGGCGGCGGCCATCGCGCTGAAGCCCTTCGCCCGGTAGCGGCCGGCGGCGGGGCCCGGCGCCGGGCGCCGGCGGGCCGGGCGTCAGCGGCCCGGCTCGTGCAGGCCGAAGATCAGCAGCGGGTCGCCGGGGCGGAACGTGCCGGCAAACTGGGAGCTGTCGCCGATCTGCCTGGTCCGGGCCAGCAGCGACCGGCCCAGG
>JASHPR010000448.1 GCA_030038015.1 Streptosporangiaceae bacterium | reverse complement strand
AGCCGCGGCGACCGGGCGCGCCGCCCCCTCGACGACCAGCACGACGCCGGGGAACCACCGCTCCAGCGCGGGCGCCCGGAGCGTCTCGGGCAGCGCGGTCACGCCCTCCGCGGCGAGAGCGGCCAGCTGGTCGCGGAGCCGCCGCGCCGCCGCGGCCCGGTCACGCCACCAGCCGTCCGGCCGCGAGCCCATCACATTGGCCGCGTCCACGATCATTGTCAGCGGCTGCAGCGCCGCGCGCAGCAGCGGCCACTGCTCGGCGAAGCCGGGGTGCAGGTCCAGCGCTGCGACGTCCGCCGCGGGCACCCAGGACACCTTGCTGGTCTCGCTGCTCACCGGCCGCACGGGAAGCGGCCGGGGCGCCGAGGCGATCACCGTCTGGTAGGCCCAGCCGCCGTGGTCGTCACGCAGGATCCCCTGGACGCTGACGGCGCCGGCCGGGAGCGCGCATTCCTCCTCGGCCTCGCGGAGCGCGGCGGCCACGGCGGACTCGTGGCTGTCTTTCGCCCCGCCCGGCGGTCCCCAGGTGCCCCCGTGATTGCCCCACCAGCTCCGGCGCTGCAACAGCACGCACGTCTGGCCGGGCGCCCCGCCCTGGGCGGGGTCCGGCGCGTAGGCGAGCAGCCCGGCGGCGCCGAACCGCCCCCAGTGCCGGTGCCCCAGGCTGCAGGTCGTCCAGCCGTTGCCGTCCCGATTGGCCATCGCGCCGACCATAGCTCACCCGGGCCCGCCCGCCGGCGCCGGGCAAACCGGCCGGCACGGGCATAGGCTGAGCGCATGCCGCAGTCGATGTTCGCCGAGCAGCTGGCCAGATGGCGCCGGCAGCGTACGGCCCCGCTGATCCTTGAGCTCGACCTGACCGAGGGCATCGCCGAGGAGCCCCCGGCCGACCCGGTGTCCGCCGTGCTCACCATGCGCCGGCTGCGGCTCGCGGACCTGCTGGAGGGGCTGCGCAGGGCCAGCAGCGACCACCGGGTCAGGGCGCTGGTCGCGAAGGTCGGCGGGCGCCCCATTGGGCTGGCCACCGTCCAGGAGATCAGGCGCGCGGTCGGCGAGTTCCGCGACGCGGGCAAGCCGACGTTCGCCTGGGCGGAGACCTTCGGCGAGTTCTCGGCCGGCAACGTGCCCTACTACCTGGCCACCGCGTTCGACACCATCTACCTGCAGCCCTCGGGTGACCTCGGGCTGACCGGGATCGCGGTCGAGCGGTACTTCCTGCGCGGCACCCTGGACCAGCTCGGCGTCGACTTCCAGGTCGCCAAGCGGCACGAGTACAAGAGCGCGGCCGAGCAGCTGACCGAACGCCAGTTCTCCGGGCCGGCCCGCGAGGCCACCGAGCGGATGGCGGTCTCGGTCCTCGAGCAGCTCACCGAGGCGATCGCGGAACGCCGCGGGCTCGAACCGGCCAAGGTCAGGGAGCTGATCGACCGCGGCCCGTTCCTCGCCGAGCAGGCGCGCCAGGCCGGCCTCGTGGACCGGCTCGGCTACCGGGACGAGGTGTACGCCGAGGTCAGGAAGCAGGCGGGACCGGACGCGATCCTGCAGCACGCCGGCCGCTACCAGCGTGCCCGGGCGCTCGCCGCCCGGGCGCGCAGCCTGCCGAATCTGCGGCAGCCGCATGTCGCGCTGATCTACGCGACCGGCCCGATCAGGCGCGGGCGCAGCGGCCGCGGCCCGCTGTCCGGCGGCGCGATGGGCTCGGACACGATCAGCGCGGCGCTGCGGGCGGCCGCCTCGGACGGCGGTGCGCGGGCGATCGTGCTGCGGGTCAACAGCCCGGGCGGCTCCTACGTCGCCTCGGACACCATCTGGCGCGAGGTGGTGCGCGCCCGCAACGCCGGCAAGCCGGTCGTCGTGTCCATGGGCGACGTCGCGGCGTCCGGGGGCTACTTCATCTCGATGGCCGCGGACGCGATCATCGCCCAGGCGGGCACGGTGACCGGTTCCATCGGCGTGCTCTCCGGCAAGCCCGTGCTGAGCGACCTGCTCGGCCGGGCCGGGGTCACCACCGACTCGGTCGCCGAGGGCGCGCACTCGGAGATGTTCAAGACTACCCGCCCGTTCACCGACGACGAGTGGGCGCTGGTCAACGACTGGCTTGACCACATCTACGCCGACTTCACCGGCAAGGTCGCCGAGGGCCGCCGGATGTCGCGGCAGCGGGTGCACGAGCTGGCCCGCGGCCGGGTGTGGACCGGCGCGGACGCGCTGGCCAACGGCCTGGTGGACGAGATCGGCGGCCTGGAACGGGCGGCGGCGGTCGCGCGCAGCCGCGCGGGCCTGCCCGCATCGGCGCCGCTGCGCATCTACCCCAGGAACACGCCGCTCGACCGGCTGCGCCCGGGCGGTGAGCGGCAGGCCGCCCTGGTCCCCGGCGCCTCGCTGCTCGCCGAGGCCTGGGGGCCGGTCTGGCGGCTGGCCAGCCAGGCAGGCCTGGCGCCGCACGGGCCGCTGATGCTGCCGGGCAGCTGGACATTTGAGTGACAGAACGTGAACGTGTAGGCCCGTCCCGGTCAAGCCATGCCCCGGCCGGCGTGGCGGCCGCGTTCGCGTCCGGGGTCACCCTGGTCACGGTGGCCGACGGCCGCGACGACGTGGGGACCACCGTGACCGCGTTCTGCCCGGTGTCGGCCGACCCGCCGCTGGTCCTGGTCTCGCTCATCGCGAGCTCCTATCCTGCCGAGCTGCTCGGCAGGGTGGAGCGGTTCGCGGTGACCGTGCTCGCCGCGGGCCAGCGTGCCCTGGCGGGCCGGTTCGCCGCGGCCGGGCGGCCGGGGGCGCGGCTCCTGCTCGAGGGCGTGCCGCACCTGCGCGGGGCGCACTCGGGTGCGCTGATGCCGGCCGAAGGCCTCGCCGCGGCCGAGTGCGAGGTGACGATGCGGGTTCCCGCGGGCGACCACCTCCTGGTGATCGCCCGCGTGCTTGACGTGCCCTACCAGGCCGCCAGCGGCCAGCCGCTGATCAGGTTCCGCGGCCGGTACCCGTCCCTGAACCCTGGCTGACCCGCCGCGGCCAGGCGGCCGGGCAGACCTTGATCTGCATCCCGCGCACCAGCCGCAGCACGGCTATCTCCTGGCGGTAGGGCCGCACACTGTACAGCAGCGTCTCGATCGGGTACCACAGGCCGACCCAGCCGACGACGATGAACAGCCCGTCCTCGCCGAAGAAGTTCCGGAGCGGGCTGGGCAGGCCGGTGTGCACGATGGCCTCGGCGACGCTGACGAACCCGATGAACAGCGACAGCCCGATCACGAGCGTCCGCAAGCCCTCCTGGCGCAGCATTCTGATCTCGTGCTGCGCCCTGGCGATCCCGGCCTCGCAGTAGCGCTCGACGGCTCGGGCGATATTGCCGGAAAGACCGGGTTTCACCGCGGCACCCGGCAGCACGATCACCGTGGCGAGCGCGGCGGGCAGCGCATGCACGTCGAGTTCGTCGCGGATCTGCTGCATGCCGGAGGGCAGCGGCGGCCGGCCGGACGCCACCTCGGGCCCGCGGGCTGCGAAGAGCTGGTCGGCCTCGTCGAGCTCGAGCGTCAGTTCGAGGGCCGGGCCGCTGTGCTTGCGCATGCGGGCACGCTACCCGATAGGACACACACAGTTACCCTTGGGTCTACGCAGAGTTATTAGCAGGCCGCCTACACCACGCGCTGGCCGGCCCGCCATACCGCGGCGACCAGCGGGACGCCCGGCCGGTAGGCGAGGTAGGCGTGCGACGGCCCGTCGATCATCACCAGGTCGGCGCTGGCCCCGGTGCCCAGGTGACCGACGTCGGCCCGGCGCAGCGCCAGGGCCCCGCCCGCGGTGGCCGCCCACACCGCCTCCTGCGTGGTCATGTGCATCTCGCGCACGGCCAGGGCGATGCACAGCGGCATGCTCGAGGTGAAGCAGGAACCCGGGTTGCAGTCGGTGGCCAGCGCGACCGTGGCGCCCGCGCCGAGCAGCCTGCGCGCGTCCGGGTAGGGATGCCGGGTGGAGAACTCCACCCCGGGCAGCAGCGTCGCGACGGTCTGCGCGGAGGCCAGCGCATCGACGTCGGCTGCGGTGAGATTGCTGCAGTGGTCGGCGGACGCCGCGCCCACCTCGAC
Source organism: Streptosporangiaceae bacterium (assembly GCA_030038015.1). Taxonomy (GTDB): domain Bacteria; phylum Actinomycetota; class Actinomycetes; order Streptosporangiales; family Streptosporangiaceae; genus JASHPR01. The sequence goes on along the minus strand of JASHPR010000448.1, from coordinate 3,947 downwards.
GGCGAGCTGCACGCCCGGCCCCGCGGTGAGCTGGTTGGCGTGCACCCGTGGTTCCAGCCCGGCAGCCATCCCGGCTGCGAGCACCGCCGCGGCCTCGTCCCGGCCGAACGCCCCCCGCTCGCAGAACACGTCCACCCACCGGGCGTGCGGGGCGCAGGCCGCCAGCATGGCGCCGCAGACCAGCTCGACGTACCCGGCCGGGTCCGGTTCGAACTCGGGCGGGACCACGTGCGCGCCCAGGTAGGTCACCTCGGGCGTGAACTCCCCCGCGATGACCACGCTGCGCCGCTCGTCGGCGACGGTGAGCCCGTAACCGGACTTGCACTCGAACGTGGTGATCCCCTGGCTGAGCATCTCCCGCGCCAGCCGGCGCAGGTTGGCCCTGAGCTGGCCGTCGGTGGCGTTCCTGGTCGCGGCCACGGTGCTGCGGATGCCGCCGGCCTGGTAGGGCTGCCCGGCCATCCGGGCGGCGAACTCCGCGCCCCGCTCGCCCGCGAAGACCAGGTGCGCGTGGGAGTCGACGAACCCCGGCAGCACCGCCCGGCCGCCGGCATCGACCAGCTGGTCGGCGGCGGGCGCGCGGGACGCGGGACCGGTCCAGGCCACCCGCCCTCCGTCGATCACCAGCGCGGCGCCGGAAAGCACGAGCGGTGGACCGGGCACGGCACCCGGCTGGGGGACGGCGTCCCGTTCAGGCACATTCGTTGTCAGCTCGCCGATGTTCGTAATCAGGACGCTCACGTGGGGAATCCCTCGTTCCTGCGTATCAGCGGACGGCCCGCCACCCTCTGGAGAGGGTGTAGCAGCGCGACAGGACGGGGGCAACTTGCCGGCCGGGCCCGGAGCCGGGACACGGGGGGCCGGCCGGGCACGAGGAGCGCGTGATGGCCGTTACGCCGAAACTCTGCATGCTGACCATCCACGGCATCGGGTTCCAGCAGCGCCCGCTGCCGGGCATACCCGGCTACGCGGACGTGCTGCACGCGAACCTCGGCGAGGCGCTGGACGGCAAGCTGGGCAGCGACCCGAAAAGCCACGCGGAGCCGCACCGCCCGGTGTACGTGATGAGCGCGCGGCCGGGGACGCACGACACGGAATGGGGCCTGAGCAGGCTCGGCACCTGGCGGGACGGTGTCCTCGACGTCAGCGGCATGCCGCTGGCCGAGGCCGGCAAGCCGATCGCGCACGTGGCGCTGATCTACACCTCGCTCGAGGACGTCGGCCCGCTGCTGGGCACCGGCACCGGGACGGTGGCCGAGGCCGGGCTGCTGCTCGGCCAGTACGCCTCGGTGGCCGGCGCGGTGAGGCTGGTGTGCGGCGACGCCTGGGCCGCGCTGCATGAGCATTCCGGGCAGGCCGGGCTGTCCCCCTCGCTGCGGCCGAGGTCCGACCTGGCCGCCGCGCACCGCTTCTCGGCCCGCCGGTTCCTGCACCCGGGCGTGACGCCGGCCCAGGGCCCGGGCGGCGGGCTGCTGGGGACGGTCATGGCGCTGGAGGACGACGTCGTGGCGTATGTCTGCCGCAACGACCTGCGGGAGAGCATCCGGGCGTTCCTCAGGGAAGCGATCCGGCGCCTGGCCGCCCGCCCCGACGTGCTCGGCGTGCTCGTGAACGCGCACAGCCAGGGCACCGTCGCCAGCTTCGACGTGCTCCAGCAGGGCCAGGACCTGGCGCCGAGGGTCAGGGCGCTGGTGACCGCGGGCAGCCCGCTGCGCAAGTACGCCGACCTGTTCTCCTGGGGCAGCGACGTCGGCGCGACCGCCTCGGTCGGCAGGTGGCTGAACTTCTGGGACGAGAAGGACCCGGTCGCCGACCCGCTGGACCAGCCCGCGACCTGGCACCGCGGCGACAGCGTGGTGCCCAGGCTGCCCGGCCGCCTGGGCCTGTTCTGGGCCGCGGGCGCCGACGGCTCCCCGGGAGCGGTGCCGATCACCGACCGCAAGGTCGACAACCTGGCGCACAGCTCGGGGGGCGGGCTGCAGGCCCACAACTACTGGGACAACAAGACCCAGTTCATCCCGGAGCTGGCCGCGGCGCTGGAGCAGGCACTCTGAGCAACCGGCAGCCCCGGGCCCGCCGTCCTGGTTGACTGGCGTACCAGGCTTGAGCGCTTGCGCAAGCCGGCGACCAGGGAAGGGACCGGGCCGGTGACGGGGGACGAAGCTGACCTGTCCGCCGAGCTGCTGCAGCTCGCCGCGGCCAGGTTCGGGCTGCTGGCGTCCACGATGCGGCTGCACATCGTGTGGGTCCTCGCGCACGGGGAGATGGACGTGGGCGGCCTGGCCGACGCCGTGGGCGGGACGCTGCAGTCCGTGAGCCAGCACCTGGCCAAGCTCAAGCTGGCGGGCCTGGTGCGCTCGCGCCGGGAGGGCAGGCGCCAGGTGTACCTGGTCGACGACCCGCACCTGGTCATGATCGTCAAGCTGGCGGTCGAGCAGCTGCAGGCGCCCGCCGGCCAGGAGCGGCGTGGTGACCTGGGCGCCTGAACGGGCGGCGGCGACGCCGCCGCTGCAGCTGCTGCGCGGGCTGGACTCGACCTGGCGCGGCCTTGACGAGGCCGAGGCGCAGGCCCGGCTGGCGAAGGCCGGTGACAACGCCATCGCCGCACCCGGCCAGCCCACCTGGGCAGGCCGGGTGCTCGCCGCGGTCCGCAACCCGTTCGTCGTGATCCTGATCTGCCTGACCGTGGTGTCGGCGGCGACGGCGGACCTGGCCGGCGCGGCGGTGATCACCGCGATGGCCGTGATCAGCTGCGTGCTGCGGGTCCGGCAGGAGTGGCGGTCAGACCGGGCCGCCGCCGCCCTGCGGGCGATGGTGGCGACGACGGCCACCGTGGTCAGGCGGGCCTCACCGGGCGCTCAGGCCATGGCCCGCGAGGTGCCCGTCGACCAGCTCGTGCCCGGCGACATCGTGCGGCTGGCGGCCGGCGACATGGTGCCGGCCGACCTGCGCCTGCTGCGCGCGACGGACCTGGCCGTGAGCCAGGCGGTGTTCACCGGCGAGTCGCAGCCCGCGGCCAAGCATGCCGCTCCCGTGATCGCCGGGGGCTCAGGCCCGGCCGGTGCCCAGCCGCCGCCGGGTGATGACGCATCGATATTCGACGCCCCGGCCCTGTGCTTCATGGGCACCAGCGTGGTGAGCGGCTCGGGCACCGCGGTCGTGGTTGCCACGGGGATGTCGACCTGCCTGGGCTCGGCCCGCCTCCGGCTGCCCAGGGCCAGCGCCGAGACCGCGTTCGAGCGCGGCGTGCGGGACGTGGCCTGGATGCTCATCTCCCTCATGCTCGTCTGCGCCCCGGTGGTGCTCGCCGTCAACGCCACGGTGCGGGGGAATCTGCTCGAGGCGCTGCTGTTCGCCGTGGCCGTCGCCGTCGGCCTCACCCCCGAGATGCTCCCCGTGGTGGTGACGAGCGCGCTGGCCCGCGGCGCGGCCGTCGTGGCCAGGAAGGCCGCGATCGTCAAGCGGCTGCCCGCCATGCACAACCTCGGGGCGATGGACGTGCTGTGCACCGACAAGACGGGGACCCTCACCGAGGACCGGGTGTCGCTGGACTGCCACCTCGGCATCGACGGGCGCGCCGATCCCGGGGTGCTGCAATGGGCCTGGCTGAACAGCTACTTCGCGGCGGCGGCCGCGGACGGCGCGGTCACCGACGTCCTCGACCAGGCGCTGCTGGCCTGCGGGGCGGAGCGGGGCCTGTTCGCCCGCGACAGCCTGGCCGTGGTCGACGTGATCCCGTTCGGCTTCAGCCGCCGCAGGGTCACGGTCGTCACCCGCACCGTGGGCGTCATCGGCGAGCACACGCTGATCACCAAGGGTGCCCCGGCGGAGGTGCTGAGCTGCTGCACCCGCGTCCGCAGCGGCGGGCGGGACGTCGCCCTCGGCCCGGCGGAGCGGGCCCGCGCCGCCGCGCTGGCCGACGCCTGCGCCCGCGACGGCGTGCGGGT
>JASHPR010000447.1 GCA_030038015.1 Streptosporangiaceae bacterium | reverse complement strand
AACGGGGCGATGATCCCGCCGATGCCGTAGATGAACCCGTTGCGGCGCAGGATGGCGGCCCCGTCCAGCGGCCGGAACTTCACCCCGCGCAGCGCCAGCGGGATCAGCGCCGGGATGATCAGGGCGTTGTAGATCACCGCGGACAGGATCGCGGTGTGCGGGTTGTCCAGGCGCATCAGGTTCAGCACCGTGAGTTTCGGGTACACGACGTCGAACATCGCCGGGATGATCGCGAAGTACTTGGCCACGTCGTTCGCGATGGAGAACGTGGTGAGCGACCCGCGGGTGATCAGCAGTTGCTTGGCCACCTCGACGACCTCGATCAGCTTGGTCGGGTTGGAGTCGAGGTCGACCATGTTGGCCGCCTCCTTGGCGGCCTGGGTGCCGGTGTTCATCGCCACGCCGACGTCGGCCTGCGCGAGCGCCGGGGCGTCGTTGGTGCCGTCGCCGGTCATCGCGACCATGTGCCCGCCGCGCTGCTCGCGGCGGATCAGGGCCACCTTCTCCTCGGGCGTCGCCTCGGCCAGGAAGTCGTCGACGCCGGCCTCCCGGGCGATGGCGGCCGCGGTCAGCGGGTTGTCCCCGGTGATCATCACGGTGCGGATGCCCATGTCGCGCAGTTCCCGGAAGCGGTCGATCATGCCCTGCTTGACCGTGTCCTTGAGGTGGATCAGGCCGAGCACGCGCGGCCCGTCCGCCACCACCAGCGGCGTGCCCCCGGCCTGCGCTATCCGCTGCACGACCGGGGGGACGTCGGCCGGGACCGTGCCGCCGAGCTCCTCGACCCATTTGCGGACCGAGTCGGCGGCTCCCTTGCGGATCTGCCGGCCGGCCAGGTCGATCCCGCTCATCCGGGTCTGGGCCGAGAACGGGACGAGGCCGGCGCCGGCCAGGTCCGGCGGCGGGATGTGGTACCTGGCCTCGGCGAGGTCGACGATGGAGCGGCCCTCGGGGGTCTCATCGGCCAGGCTGGACAGCATCACGGCGTCGGCCAGCTCGGCCTCGGTCACGCCGTGGGCCGGGATGAACTCGGCCGCCATCCGGTTCCCGTAGGTGATCGTGCCGGTCTTGTCTAGCAGCAGCGTGGAGCAGTCCCCGGCTGCCTCGACCGCCCGCCCCGACATCGCCAGCACGTTCCGCTGCACCATCCGGTCCATGCCGGCGATCCCGATCGCGGAGAGCAGGCCGCCGATCGTGGTCGGGGCGAGGCAGACGAACAGCGCGACCAGCACGGCCGTGGACTGGATGGCCTTGGAGTAGATCGCCAGCGGCTGCAGGGTGACCACGGCCACCAGCAGGATCAGCGTCAGGCCCGCGATCAGGATGTCGAGCGCGATCTCGTTGGGCGTCTTCTGCCTGCTCGCCCCCTCGACCAGGGCGATCATGCGGTCGAGGAACGTCTCCCCGGGGTTCGACGTGATCCGGATCACGATCCGGTCGGAAAGCACCACGGTGCCCCCGGTGACGGCGGAGCGGTCGCCGCCCGATTCCCGGATCACCGGGGCGGACTCGCCGGTGACCGCCGACTCGTCGATGACGGCCATGCCCTCGATCACGTCGCCGTCGCCCGGGATGGCCTGCCCGGCCGTCACCACGCACACGTCCCCGGCGTGCAGGCTTGCCGACGGGACCTCCTCGGTCGTGCCGTCGGGCCGGAGCCGGAACGCGGTTGTCTCCTGGCGGCTGCGGCGCAAGGTGTCCGCCTGGGCCTTGCCCCGCCCCTCGGCCACCGCCTCGGCGAAGTTGGCGAACAGGACGGTCGCCAGCAGCCACAGGCTGATCAGCCCGACGAACAGCGTGGGATGGGCGATGAACTGGACCGCGGTGACCACGGCCCCGATCTCGACGACGAACATGACCGGGATGTGGATCATCGTGCGGGGGTCGAGCTTGACGAACGCCTCGCGGACGGCTCGGCGCATGATCGACGGCTCGAGCATCGCCGTGGCCGGGCGCCTGCGGGACTTGGGCGGCCGGGTCTCGGGCGGCGGCGCGGTGGCCGCCGCCTGTCTATGGGCGTCCGGCTCGCTCATGCCCGCCGGCCGAGCTTCAGGTCGCGGCCGGGCAGCTCCGCGTCCGCGGCCCGCTCTTCGGGGCCGGCCTCCTCACCCGAGCTTGCGATCATGCGGTCCAGCACCCGCACCAGCAGGGCGGCCGCCACGAAGAACACGATGATCGTGGCGATGAGGGCGAGGTCGGTCACCTCGCCAGTGTGGCCCCGGGAACCCACGCGGCAGCCCACCGACACACATTGCTAGCGGCATCCATGCGCTTGCTTAGCAGCATCTTTGCGCCGGCACTGTCTTCGGCGCGGCTGCCCCCCGGGATGGCGGCGTCAGAACCACTCCGGCCTGAACATGGCGATGCCCAGGTAGACGAACACGGCGACGGACAGAGCGAGGAGGATGGCCTCGGCGACGGTCATCCGGTCATTATGGCACCGGGCGGCCGGGTGCTCCGCGGGCCGCCGGGAGCACCCCGTCGTGGTGCCAGAATGAGGTGACGGCGGCGGTCATGCTGGAAGCCGCCCCGGCAGCGGCCGGCCAGCCATCCCCCAGGGGGGCAGTCCATATCACCGAGCAGACGAGGGTCTCCGCTCCCGAAGGAACCGACGAGGGCGTCAGCCAGGCCGCGGCGGCGGAGGCAGACGCCACCGAGGTCGTCGAGGAGGCCGGGCACTTCCGCGTCTACCTCGGCGCGGCCGCCGGGGTCGGCAAGACGTACGCCATGCTCAACGAGGGCCTCCGGCGGCGGGGGCGGGGCGCTGACGTCGTCATCGGCTTCGTCGAGTGCCACGGCAGGCGGCTGACCGAGCAGCTCATCGACGGCCTCGAGGTGGTGCCGCGCAAGGTGGTTGCGTACCGGGGGAGCCGCCTGGAGGAGATGGACCTCGACGCGGTCCTGCGGAGGCGGCCCAAGATCGCTCTCATCGACGAGCTCGCCCACACCAACGTGCCCGGATCCGGCCGGCACGAGAAGCGCTGGCAGGACGTCATGGAGATCCTCGGCGCCGGGATCGACGTCATCACCACGGTCAACATCCAGCACCTCGAGAGCATCGCCGACGAGGTCGAGCACATGACCGGGGCGCGGGTGCGGGAACGGGTGCCGGACTGGGTCGTGCGCAAGGCGGACCAGATCGAGCTCGTCGACTCCTCACCCGAGCAGCTGCGCCGCCGCATGATCCACGGGAACATCTACCCCAGGGAGCGGGTGCCCCAGGCCCTCAATCACTTCTTCCGCACCGACAACCTGATCGCGCTGCGGGAACTGGCCCTGCGGTTCCTGGCCGACGAGACCGACGAGGAGCTTCTGGAGAACCTGCGGCGGCACGAGTCCCGGGTCGTGTGGGAGACGTGCGAGCGCATCATGGTGGCCGTCACCCAGGACCCCGGCTCCGAAGGGCTGGTGCGGCGCGCGGCCCGCATCGCCTCCCGGTTCAAGGCCGACCTCGATGTCGTGCACGTCGCCGCGGGCGACGGCACCCCCAGTGACCGCCGCTCGCTCGGCAGGCTGCGGGATCTGGCGGCAGACGTCGGCGCCCGCTGGCACCAGGTCGAGGACGACGACCCGGCCCGGTCCATCGCCAGGTTCGCCCGGGAGCACCAGATCACCCAGATCGTGATCGGGTCGAGCAAGCGCAGCCGGTGGCAGCAGCTCACCGGCGGCGGCTCGAACGTGGTACGGATCATCAAGGAGGCCGGCTCGGTGGGGATCGACGTGCACGTGATCGCCCGGCGCGAGCTGCCCGGTCCGGGGCCGGCGGACAGGTGACGCCGGTCAGCCTGGCGCGGCCGGCGTCGAGTGGTCCCAGTCGGACAGCAGCGTGCGGATGCCGGTGACCAGGGCAATGGGCTGGTCGAGCATGACGTGATGGGCGGCCGCCGGGATCTCGATCACCGGGGCGAGCCGGCCCAGCCGGTCGTACATCATCTCGCTCATCTGCGGCGACACGATGCCGTGCTCGGCGCGGAACAGCGCCACCCGGCAGTCCAGCCGGGTCAGCAGCGCCGGGGTGAGCTGGTGCCTGGCGAACACGCGCGGGTCGAATTTCCAGCTCCATCCGCCGCTGACCTGGCGGATCGACGTCCGGGCGACGTGCGCGGTGACGTAGGGAAGGGTGGGCTGGTCCGGGATCGGGTGGAACCGGGCGACGGCGGCCTCCGCTGACGGGTAGACGCGGAGCGGCCCGAACGCGCGGTGCTCGCGGGCGGCCCGCTCCTCCGGGGTGATGTCCCGCACCGGCGAGTCCACGGCGACCGCGCCGGCCAGCCGGGAACCGTAGAGGCCCGCGGCGCGCAGCGTGACGAACCCGCCCATGCTGTGCCCGATCACGGTGGGCGGCCCGGCGATCCCGGCGTCGGCGGCGACGGCCAGCACCTCCCGCGCCCACAGGTCGAGGCTGTAGGAGTCGCGCCGCCCGCTGTCGCCGTGGCCGGACAGGTCGAGCGCGACGACCATGTGACCGGCCGCCAGCAGCGGGGCGATGTGATCCCACCACCGGGCGTGCGCGGCGCCCCCGTGCACCAGGACGATGCCGCGGTCGGCCCGGTCGCCGTACCTGCGGTAGGCGACCGGGGCCCCGTCGACGCCGACCGCCCCCAGCTTGGCGGGCGTGCCGATGGCCGCCGTGAACCACTCCGGCGGCGATGAGACGTCCTGGGATGCGGGCGCGGTCATGCCCACAGCGAACCAGATGCGGGCCCCGCCCGCACAGCCAGCCGTGCCGCGTGCCCGGGGCAGGGGCACGGCGGGTGCGGACCGAAGGTCCTGACGGCCCGTGACCAACGGCGCTGGCCAGGGCCTGGCCCGCGCTGGCATTCCTTGGGTACCGGAAGTTCCCTGACCAGCGACCGCTGAGGAGGCGGCCATGCCAGCAGCGGCAGCCGCGGTGCTGACCGGCCCCGCAGCGCCCCGGGCCGGGATGCGGCTCGGCGGGCGGTACCGGCTGGAAGGCCCCGGCGGCCCATGCCCCGCGTCATCCTGGCGCGCCGTGGACGAGGTGCTGGCCCGGCCGGTGACGGTGCGGTTCCTGCCGCC
>JASHPR010000446.1 GCA_030038015.1 Streptosporangiaceae bacterium | reverse complement strand
GTCCGCCAGCTCCCGGGCCTTCCTGCGGATGTGCGCGCCGCGTTCGTGACCGCCCTGGAGATCGCCCCCGCCTGGCACCTGAAGATGCAGGCCGCCGTGCAGCGTCATGTGGACGCGGCGGTCGCCAAGACCATCAACCTGCCCCCGGACGCGACCCCCGCCGACGTGCGGGCCATCTACCTGGCCGCCTGGCGAGCCGGAGTGAAGGGGATCACCGTCTACCGCTACGGAGCCCGTCCCGGTCAGGTCCTCACCCTCGCAATCCCCGGGCCACAGCCTGGCACCGCGGTGCAGATCTACGACGCCTACAGCGGCGGCTGTCACGCGCACGTCTGCGAGTTCTGACCAGCAGCCCGATTGTGAGGGTCTTCGGTCGCGCGTCCTGCGGGACTGGAGAAGGCCACGGGCAGGCGGGACCTTCGCCCCTGGCGGGAGGCAAACGGCCGCCCTGATTCTCAGGTTGGAAGCGCAGAAGTAGCAAGGCGCACCCGGGCTCGCGCCGCGGGACGTCAGGGCCACGGGACCGGGCCGCCTGCAGTGCCGGGAGGGCCGGATGTGAGCTGGCAAGACAGGGCAGCCTGTGGGGGCATGGACGTGCTGCTGTTCTTCGGCCCCGACGATGAGCCAGGGCCGGAACGGGAGATCAGGGAAGCAAAGGCCAAAGCGGTCTGCAAGCCGTGCCCGGTGCGTGTGCAGTGCCTAGACTACGCGCTGAGGAACTCGATCAGGCACGGGATCTGGGGCGGACTCAACGAGGAGGAACGGGCGCGTGAGCGCCGCCGCCGGGCACGCCGACCAGACGCAGCGTAACCGCCCATCAGAAGGAGGAGATCCGGATGCACGCTGAAGTGGGCGACGAGATCGTTGTCAGGGGCCGCCACGTTGGCGATGAAGACCGCAAGGGCGTGATCATCGAGGTTCACGGGGAGGGCGGAGCGCCGCCGTACCTGGTCCGGTGGGAGAACGGTCACGACAGCGTGTTCATGCCCTCCTCAGACAGCCTGGTGGAACACCATCCTTCCCCCCGGGCCGCCGGCTGAGCGGCGCCGCGGTGACACGGCACCACGCCGCGCGCCGCCGGAATGGCGGCGACACCGCCGTCTCTGACGTTCACGTGACGACGGGGAAGGATCGAGACCCTCGTGAAAACGCGGGGAAGCGGGGCTTATGGTTCCGAGCACCGCGCCAGCGCGATCCGCACCTAGCGGAGATCCTCCCGGCGCCCGGCAAGGGCGAAGGATGTGGCCGCATGGTCAGGCCACCGGGTTGCGGCCACGAGTCAGGTGGCTAAGGAACCAGTCCCGGGCCAGCGCGGCGGCGGCGTCGAGGGTGCCCGGCTCCTCGAACAGGTGACTCGCGCCGGGCACGATGGCGAGGTGTTTCTCGCAGCGCAGCTCGGCGTGGGCCCGGCGGTTGAGGTCGAGCACTAGCTCGTCGCGCCCGCCGACGATGAGCAGGGTGGGCGCGGGCACCGCCGCCAGCCGGGGGCGGGCCAGGTCAGGACGCCCGCCGCGGGACACCACGGCCGCGACGTCGGCTCCGGGTTCGGCCGCGGCCCACAGCGCTGCCGCGGCTCCCGTGCTGGCGCCGAAGTAACCGACGACGGCCCCGGCGGCGCGAGGCTGGGAGCGCAGCCACCCGGTGACCTCGGTGAGGCGGCGGGCCAGCAGGCCGATGTCGAACACGTTGGCCCGGTCGAGTTCCTCCTCCGGTGTCAGCAGGTCGAACAAGAGCGTGCCCAGGCCAGCCTCGTTCAGCACGCGGGCCACGTAACGGTTGCGCGGGCTGTGCCGGCTGCTGCCGCTGCCGTGGGCGAAGACCACGATCCCGGCTGCCTCCTCCGGCAGAGTCAGATAGCCTTCCAGCCGGACCTCCCCCGCGGCGGGCTCCACCTCCTCGCCGCGGGCACCGGGGAGTTCCCCGTCCTGCGCAGGCGGGTCAGCCGCGGCGGCCGTGTCAGCCGGCGGCGGGGACGCCGGTGCTGCCGCGCGCTGCAGGCAGGCGATGACCTCATCGTCGGTTGTCTGGGAGAAATCCGCGTAGAACTGGCCGATGGCGAAGAAGTCCCTCGGGGCGTACACGCAGACGAGTTCGTCGGCGGCGTCTGCGATCCGCGCTTCCCACCCACGTGGCGCGACCGGCACGGCGAGCACCACCCGGTCGGCACCGTGCGCCCGCGCGACCTGGCAGGCGGCCCGGGCAGTGGACCCGGTGGCGATGCCGTCATCGACCACCACGGCGGTCCGGCCAGCCAGCGGCTCGCGCGGCCGGCGGACCCGGTAACGCGCGGCGCGGGCGTCCACCTGTGCCTGCTCGCGGGCCTGGACCGCGGCCAGCTCATTCGCAGGCACCCGCGCCGCCCGGACGACCTCGCGGTTGATCACCCGCACCCCGTCCTCCCCGACAGCGCCCATCCCGAGCTCGGGCTGGAACGGCACCCCGAGCTTGCGGACCACGATCACATCCAGCGGTGCGCCCAGCGCCCGGGCCACCTCCAGCGCAACCGGCACACCACCCCGCGGCAGGCCGAGCACGACCACAGGCTCGCCCCGCAGGTACTGCAGCCTGGCGGCAAGCTGCCGCCCCGCATCGGCACGATCGGCGAAAATCATGGCAGCCTCCTACTGACGAGCTTCCCGACGGGATAGCCGGTGCCGCCAGGGACCATCGTCACCTTCCGCCCGAACAGGCCGCCAAACCCGGGCACGCCGGCACGCCGAGCACCTGACAGTAGTCGCGGCGGGCGTTCATCCTGCCGCTGACCGGCGTAGCGCCGCGCAGGCCTGGCCTCCCGGGCAGTCGGCCATGGCCCGGCCGTGGGCCAGATCCAGCCGCACCAGGCCGGCTTCGAGATCGCGCACGTCCAGGCCGCACGCTGCCGCCAGCCCGGCCAGACACGCCGCATCTGACCCGCCGGCCAGCAGCCCGAGGTGGCGTGCGGCGGCCAGGGCGCGCTCGTCCGGCGGCGGGTCGGCTCCCGGCCACACCCCGCGCAGCTCGCGCAGGAACAGCCCGATGGTCACCGGCCCCCATCCGGGCAGCGCGTCCAGGGCGGCGCGCAGGGCGGGGTAGGCGGCAAAGCGGCGGCCGATCACCGCGACCTGGCCGTCGTACCGCTCGCTGATGATCTCAGAGAGCTCCAGCAGCCGGGTGGCGGTGCGGAAGTCGTAGCGGGCGTACCCGCCTGCATCCAGCATCGCGATCAGGTCACCGGTCGGGACATGCCGCATCTGGCCGATCCGGGCCAGCCCGGCGGCTCCCAGCACACCGAACGTCCGCTCCGCTACACGCGCCGAGATCCGGGCGCCGAACAGGGTCGCCGCCACGAACCACCGCTCCACCTCCGCCTCCCCGGCATCCAGGTCGATGCCGAGCTCGGCGGAGTACCGGCCGCCCAGCACCGCCACCACACGGCGGGCCAGCTCGATGGCGCCGGGTGCATACTCCCTGCTCGCCGTTCCCGCCCGCCCGGCCGGTGCGGGACCCGCGCTGCCTGTTGTGCTCATGCCCCTGACTATCGTCGCAGTCCACAGCCAGCGCAGCGGCCATCGGGCCACCCTCACCAGGACTTTCGCCCCGACTACCCGCGGCGTGGTCGTTTTCTTCACGCTCGTCCCCGTGGCCGAGGCGGAGATCACCGGCGCGCTGCCGAAGGCAGCGTCGCTGCACGACCTGCGATGCGCCGGATGCGGCGGGCCGCTGGTGGTGCGGTCACGGTCGATGTGTAGCCGCTATCCCTTTACGACACCGAGGGGCACCAGCCGGGCTACCTTCCGGCATAGCCTCGCGCCCTCGGCTGCCTCGACGACCAAGGTCACGTCCTTATAGGCCTGCGGGGTCTCCTCGGCGAGCCCACGTTCGGACGCGCCGCGCACCGCGATGCCCCGATCCTCAAGCTGCCGCCTCAGTTGTGCGCCTGTGATGGAGCGGGCGGCCTGGTGTCGGCTGAGCATCCGGCCCGCGCCGTGGCAGGCCGAGGCGAATGCGCCGCCCCCGGGCACCCCGGCCAGGACATAGGAGGATGTGCCCATCGAGCCGGGGATCAGGACCGGCTGCCCGGCGCCGCGCAGATCCTCGGGCAGATCCGGATGGCCCGGCGGCAGAGCCAGCGTCGCGCCCTTCCGGTGGACGCACAGCCGCCGCCCGGCGTGGGTTTCGATCTTGGCGAGGTTATGGGACACGTCATAGACGAGATGCAGCGGCGCGCCGGTCATGCTGGAGAACACGCCACGGGTCGCCTCGGACAGCAGCTGGCGGTTGGCCCGGCCGTAGTTCGCGGCGGCGGCCATCGCGCCGAGGTAACGGCGGCCCTCCGGAGATCCGGTGGGCGTGCAGGCCAGCTGCCGGTCGGGCACGGTGATACCGTAGCGGGCCATCGCCTTGTCCATGATCTGCACGTGGTCGCTGCAGACCTGGTGCCCCAGTCCGCGGGAGCCACAGTGGATCATGACACATACCTGGCCTTCGGCCAGCCCGAACGCCTGCGCCGCCGCCGGGTCGAAGACCTCCTCCACCGCCTGGACCTCCAGGAAGTGATTCCCCGAGCCGAGGCTGCCGACCTGATGCAGCCCGCGGTCAACGGCGCGGCTGCTGACCTGTGCCGGGTCGGCGCCGCCCGCCGCGCCGTGATCCTCGCACCGGTCCAGGTCGCGCTGGCAGCCGTGGCCGCACGCGACGGCGTAGGCGGCCCCGCCGGCCAGCAGCTTTTCCAGCTCTGCCCGGCCGTGCAGGCGCCAGGTGCCGCCGCGGCCGGTGCCGCATGGGATCACCGCGGCGAGCCGGTCCATCAGACGGCTGAGCACCGGGGCCAGCTCGTCCCGGCCAAGTTCGGCGGCGAGCAGCCGGACCCCGCAGGAGATGTCGAAGCCGACCCCGCCCGGCGACACGACGCCGCCGTCGGTGATGTCGGTCGCGGCGACCCCGCCGATCGGGAACCCGTACCCCCAGTGCACATCCGGCATCGCATACGACGCCTCCACAATGCCGGGCAGTTCCGCGACGTTGGCCACCTGCTCGAGCGCGCGGTCCGTGGCGGGGTCCGGGATCAGCGCCCGCGTCGCGAACACCACCCCGGGCACCCGCATCCGCCCCTGCCGCGGGATCACGAACCGGTACGGAGATTCCTGAATGATCTCCATCAGCAAGCACCCCTCTCGTGCTTACGCCGCCCGGTCTCGCCGCCCGAGCCAGCGCACCTCACCGCCTGACCAGCCGACCACGCGGTGGCCGTGGCGCGTCAGCGCGGTTAGAAGTCCGCGCAAATCGCCTCGACGAACTCGGCGACGGACTCGTTGGGCAGCTGCCGCGCCACGTCTGCCTCGCTGATCATGCCGACCAGCCGGTGGCCGTCGGTCACCGGCAGGCGGCGGATCCGGTGCTCCTCCATCACCTGCAGGACCTGCGAGACGTCGGCATCCGCGTCGGCGGTGTACGGCCTGCCCAGGGCGAGGTCCCCGGCCGTGACGGTTTCCGGGTCCCGTCCGGCGGCCACGCACCGGATCACGATGTCCCGGTCGGTGATGATGCCGGTCAGCCGGTCGTCATCGCCGCAGATCGGCAGCGCGCCCACATCCAGGTCGCGCATCCGCCGCGCCGCCCGCGCCAGGGTCTCGTGCTCGCCAATGCACTCCGCACCGACATGCATGA
>JASHPR010000445.1 GCA_030038015.1 Streptosporangiaceae bacterium | reverse complement strand
GCCTCGCGGGTCAGGCCGGTATAACCGGCCAAGAACCCGGCCAGCGCGAGCCGCTCTTGGGTGGTGAACACCGGCTCGGCGATGGCAACAACAGTGGACGGGGACGCTGTGGTGGTGGTCATCGGGCACCTCACTGGGTTGGGCTGAGACCCTGGAAGGCCGGGCCAGCCAAAGCCCCAGCAGCGATGATTTACCTCACTGTCAACCCGCCCGGGTGATTACGCAAGGTAACTACTGCATTCCTGATCGTCGCCCCAGAGCGCCGACTCTGTCCCTACCAACAGCCGTGCCGATGGACTATGTGCCGCGCACAGAACGTCCGGTTCAGGCTCACGCTGTCGGCGCGTTGCGCCTTCATCGCGGAATGAGATCAGGCTGCGCTAAGCGTCGCAGGCTGGCATGGTGGCCACCGGGGTCATGAGGGGTGGACGAGCTAGTCGAGTCCGCCTTCGTCGACACTCAGGCAGCGCTGGCGGAGGGCACGCGGCTGAGCGTCTCCTCGAGCCAGTCGAACGTGCGCTGCGCGGACAGCAGCGGAGAGCCGACCTGGCAATGGTCCTCGGCGCCTTCCTCGGCCGTGAAGGGCAGGAAGGTCTTGTCGCACGTGAGCGCGTCGAACAGCTGCCTTGCCTGCCCGGGGTACCACTGGTCGCCTTCGGAGTCGATCACGAGCGTCGGGCAGGTGATCTTCTCGGCGATCCCCGCCAGCGTGTAGTCGAGAGCCTTGAGGAAATAGCCGGCCGGAGAAGAGGCACGGAACGTGAACATCCCGTTCTCTATGCCCCACCTGGAGTCGGTGCTCGCGTCCATCATCGCCCGCATCACCTCGTCGGCCCCTCCGGGATCGCTGCGCACCCAGTCGATGGCGGCTTGGCGCGACATGCCGCCCGGCAACCGGGGTGCCATGAAGTCGAAGACGCCTCCGTTGGCTATACACGCCGCGAGCCGGTGCTCGAACGCCGCGGCCCGGGGAGCCAGGTAGCCGCCGAAGCTGATGCCCAGCAGGGCGATGCGCTCCGGATCGACCGCCGGAAGGCCCAGCACGTGGTCGACGACCGGCGTGACCACTGCCTCCCAGTCCGGCCGGAAGCCAAGACCCTGCTCGCGGATCACCGCACCCTGCCCCGGTCCCTCGAACGTCAGGCAGTTGATGCCGCGGGCGGTGGCGGCCATCGCGGTGGCACGGAGCTCCTCCTGGGTACCGTCATAGCCGGTGTGCACGATAAGCGTGGGAGCCCTTGCCCCGGCCTGATTTGCACGGTAGAAGTAGCCGGGAAGCACCGTACCCTGGTACGGGATGGCCACACGCTCGACGGCCACGGGGGTCAAGCCAAGCGCCTGCTCGAAGCAGGCCCGCGCGCTGCGGGAAAAGTCGAGGATGCGACGGTCGCGCGGGTCGCCGTGCAGGTAGAACTCGGCGGCGCGGTAGTAGTTCGAAGCCCGGAAATAGGCCTCCCGGGCGCTGACCCTATGACCACGCTCCCGGCTTCGCTCGGCAATCTCGTGCACCCGCTGAGCGGTCCTCAGCCACTCGGCGGTCCAGCTCTCGAAGTCGCCCTCCCGGATGCGGTACGCGGTCGACAGGACCTCGCCAGCCTCGGCGTCACCCGAAGCTGCCGAACCGAGCAGCCGGAGCGTCTGAAAGTCAAACTGGGCATCATTGAAGATGACATGCATCGCTGCCTCACCGCCCAGGGAGACTCACCAAACCTGACCTATAGACAGTCGCAGGCCGCCCGAACCCGCGACAGAGGCATTAGTCCCCAGAGTCCGGTACCAGCGCCCTTCCCCGGCGAAAACACCCTCGATGGGTACCCCCGAGTCCTTCGTCGGGAACCGGGGCGGCAATCGGAGGGGCGGATCATACGGCCATGGCATCCCGCGCCCGATCGAGCGTCAAATCGCGGGCAACCGCCGCCACGCACGACCTCAACCCCGCAGCCTGATCCGCCATCACGGTCTTTCTCGGAGAGTCGGGGTGGATCATCATCTGCTGCCGCCACCGCCACGATGGCAGGTCTGGGGCCGCCGAGTGGTCCCGCATCGCGGACACGCACCGCCCTGCACGCCGAATGACCTGATATGCACGCCACTGAAGCCCACCTTGGAAGGCATCTTGGCCGCGCAGAGCGGCGGATCTCGCGCAGGTTACTGACCAGCCCGGTCACCCAGCGTGCGATGAACTTCGAGCCTGTCGTGGCGGCAGATCGACTATGAGCGAAGCAGAAACGCGCTTTTGTGTATACAGCGCACCGCGCAGAATATCTGTTATGGCGCGGGTTGGGTGAGAGTCGATCTTGATGCCGTTCAATCCGCTGACAACGCCGTTAATCCTACGCTTGCCGGTTCTCCGGACGGGATTCAGCGGTCGCTTGTGCCCGATGCCAGCCAGCGGCCTTTACCTGGCCGGTGTGGGCGGGGTGTCGGCGTCTGGTCGGCGGGTCCCTGTGATAAGCCGTTCACGTCGAGCAACGCCGACATGATCGGCCAGCCGAGCCCGTCGAGGGTTAGCGGCGCCGCCGCCGAGGCGTGGGCAAGGCCGAAGGTTGCATGGATCACGTTGAACGCGATGGGCGCCGGCGCCAGGATGATGCCGCGTCGTCGGGTGAGAAAATGCTGGCACCCGGGTCGGCGGCCGGCGTCCGGGTGAGCGTGTCCGGCTGTGGCGAATTGCGCGGGTTTGGCTGCACGAACGTTCAAGACGGTTCCCGTTGACGCGCGTAGCGTCTGCGGGATGACCGGGATCGAGCCAGGAAGAGCAGGCCTGCGGGCGGACTTTGCCGGCCTCTCCACGCCGCTGGTGGCCGATGCCTGCCTCCGGAGCGGGGTGCCGCTTCGCGTCGCACCGCCTGGCATCGCCGCAGTCATTCCCAGCTGCCAGGTCGCGGGACGCGCATTGCCGGCGCGCCACTACGGCAGCGTCGATGTCTTCTTGGAGGCGTTCAGTGCCGCCGGACAGGGTGACGTGCTGGTCGTCGACAACGGCGGGCGGGCCGATGAGGCGTGCATCGGCGACCTGGTAGTGCTGGAGGCACAGGCAGCGGGGCTGGCGGGCCTTGTCGTGTGGGGGCTGCACCGCGACACACCGGAACTGGGCGAGATCGGCCTTGCGGTGTTCAGCTACGGCAGCTGCCCCGCCGGGCCGATGCGTCTGGACGAGCAGGAGCCCGCCGCGCTCGGCGGTGCACGGTTCGGGTCATGTCTGGTCACCGACGACGACGTCGTGTTTGGCGACGACGACGGCGTTGTGTTCGTCGCTGCGGGCAAGGTCGGGGAGGTTCTGGCGGTGGCGCGCCAGATCGCCCAGACCGAGCGGGATCAGGCCCGCAAGATCAAGGCGGGTCAGACCCTGCGCCAGCAGACGGCCTTCGAGGACTACCGGGCGCGGCGAGCAGCCCAGCCGTCGTACACCTTCCGGCAGCATCTTCGGCGGATCGGTGGAGCCATCGAGGAGTAGGCAGCCCGGCCGGGACGGACGCCGGGCCGGGCGTGCGCTGCACAGGCCGGGTTGG
>JASHPR010000444.1 GCA_030038015.1 Streptosporangiaceae bacterium | reverse complement strand
GGCCCTGCCCCGGCCGGCCTGGCCGGCCTGGCCGGCGTCCGGCCCGGCCGGCTGGGCTTCCGGCGGGGTGCGCAGCCAGGTCATCCGCGCCCCGCCGCTACCTGAGTGATCAGCGCCTTGAGCCCGGAATACGACACCTGGCCCACGATGCGCGCCGCGATCCGCCCGCTCCGGTCGATGACCAGGGTAGTTGGAATGCCGGCCGGCGGTACGGTCCCGCTGAAGTCAAGCGCGATCGCGTCGTTCGGGTCGTTGAGGCTGGGGTAGGTGATCCGGAACGTGCGCATGAACGCCTCGGCGCTCGCCGGGTTGTCCCTGATGTCCACGCCGATGAACCGCACGCCGGTCCCGGCCAGCTGCCGGGCGAGAGTGCCCAGCGCCGGGGCCTCCTCGCGGCAGGGCGTGCACCAGGAGCCCCAGAAGTTCATGACGACCACGGAACCCCTGTCCGCGGAGAGCTCGAACCTGCTGCCCGCCAGTGTGGTGCCGCGGACGTCGGGCGCTTCCGGGCGGGCCCCTGCCCCGAACACGGTCGTGCCGTAGCTGCCGGTCACGAAGCTGCTTCCGTTGCCGACCGCGGTGTCCTGCGGGGTCGCGCCCGCGTCGCAGGCCGCGGCGCCAAGCGCCATGGCAGCAGCCACCAGCACGCCGGCGGCGGCACGGCGCGCCCACGGCGCCGCAGCGCCGGCCACGCGGCTAGCGGAGTACGGCGGCCGGAACACTCGGTGATCTCCTACACACAGTAGTACCGCGCCCTATTGTGCCGGATCCGCTCTGACGAGCGAGAAGCGGGTGGGGCGTTCGCTCCTGACGACAGCAGAGCGCCAGCTGCCAGAGCAGCAGCAAGTGCCGACGATGCTGCCCGCGGAGCGGGGCCGGACTGGATCAGGCGCCGGCCACCTGGCCGTGCCCGGCACCCGCGGGCTCGGCGTAGCTCACCCCGGCCGGCCGGCCGCCACGGTAGCTGAAACTGGTGACGCTGGCCAGGGCGCACTGGCGCCGCCGCGGATCGTGCCACAGCCTCCGCCTCTCAACGCTGCGGCGGGCCACCCAGATCGGCAGCTGATGGCTCACCAGGACGGCCTCGCGCCCGCGTGCCCCGGCCGCGGCGTCGTCGATGGCGGCGCGCATCCTCGCGGCGATCTCGCGGTAGGGCTCACCCCACGAGGGCCGGAACGGGTTCCACAGGTGCCGCCAGTGCCGGGGCCGCCGCAGCGCGCCGTCCCCGACGCCGAACGTCATGCCCTCGAAATGGTTCCACGGCTCTATCAGCCGGTCGTCGGTCACCACCGGCAGGCCAAACTGCGTGGCGATCGGTTCGGCGGACTCGAGCGCCCGCTCCAGCGGCGACGACCGCAGCAGCACGACGTCCCGGCTGGCCAGGAAGTCGGCAGCCGCCTTGGCCATCACCCTGCCGTCGGCCGATAGCCGGTATCCCGGGAGCCTGCCGTAGAGGACGCGGTGCGGGTTCTCCACCTCGCCGTGGCGCACCACGTGCACGACCGTGACGTCCGCCGGGTCCTCGCTCATGTCGCGCCAAGCTTATCGGCCCTGCCCCGGCCTCCCCGGTGGCCACGGCGGCGCCGCGGGGCGCCCCCGGAACCAGGGCGACCCGGCGCGGCGGCCAGCCCGCTGGCGTCACGTTCAAGAAAAAGACGTCAGGCCAGGATCTCCAGGTAGCGCCTCCGGTCCGCGATCACCTGGCGGATCGTCCGCAGCCGCGCCTCGGCGGCGGCCACATCGACCTCGTCGAGGACGGCGACGGAGCCGAGGTCCTGCGACAGCGCGTCGGACTCGCCGACCAGGGTCCAGTCGAACTGCAGCAGCTCGCCGAGGCCGATCTGCCGCACCCGGTCCCAGACCTTGTCCTGGTTCAGCAGGGGCAGGCCGCGCACGGCGGCCGAGAGGTCGTCGATCGAGCGGATCAGCCGCTCGGCCCGGCGGATCGGCTCCATCACCTCGGCGGGCGGGAACGGCTGCTCCCGGGTGCACGGCGGCACCCGGTCCGCCCGCCACCGGCTGACCAGGTCCCGCAGCCGCGCGGTCGCCTCGCCGAGGCCGCGCCCGACCCGCTCGCGGACCAGCAGGTCGTCGGAGCGCAGCCGGCCCTTGGCGGTGTACACGTCCGACGCGAGCAGGCTGCGCAGCTTGTCGGCTACCCCGTCGGCCACTTCACGCCCCGGGACGGGCCGCCTGCGCGCCCAGGCCGCCGTCGCCGGCCGCGGGCACCGCCGCAGCCACCGGCCCTGCCTGGGCCGCGGTGATCCCGATGTTGAACGGCTCGCCGATCGCCATGTTGGGGGCGGACAGCAGGCCGTGCTCGGCCATCTTCATGGCCACGTAGTACCGCACCGCCTCGTGCTCGGACAGCCCGAACGCGCGCAGCGAGATCAGCTCGCGCATCCGCTCGTCCTTGGGCCGCATCAGGACCTTGACGTCGTTCAGCATGATCCCGTAGATCGACAGGAAGTCCTGCAGGTGGCCGCGGACGAGCTCGGTGATGTCGTGGATCTTCTCGTTCACCTGCTCCAGCGGCGTGACCTGGACGAGCTGGTTGATCGACTGCTCCACGACCGGGCCCGCGTAGGCGTTCACGGCGTCCGTGGTGAGCACGTGCCCCGCGTACGGCATGTGGGTCACCAGCTTCACCGCGTCCTCCTTGCTGTCCACATGGACGTAGTAGTCCACGTCGTAGTCGAGCTCGGCGAGCTCCCGGGACAGTGCGAGCCCGCGGGACTTGGCCACGCTCTTGGCCCTGGAGACGAACAGCGCCTCGTACTGCCACGGGGACTGGCCGCCGTAGAAGCTCTGCTGGATGCTGCCGAGCAGCGGCCGCTGCGGGGTCTGCACGGGGTACTGGCCGGTCTCGTACACGTCGAGGATGGCGCCGCGCGACTTGAGCACGCAGAAGTGGTTGCTCTCGACCGTGAGCAGGCTGCCGTTCATGATGTCGTTGCCGGGATAGTGGTACATCAGGACGCCGGGGCCCATGACCTCGGTTCCGTCGTGGTTGAGGGTGCTGATCACGTTGCGCATGGCCATGCCCGGCTCCTTTCTCGGGCGCCGCTCAGCGCGGCTCTAATGGCATCCTGGCACCGCGCGGCAACGTTCTCATAACGCCTTATTTCGCCGCCCGGCGGGCGCCCCGCGGGCCTGCGTGTTCAGCCGAGTGCCTGGGCGGCTGCCCGCGCGGCGGCCGGCAGCGCGTCGGCGATCCGGCCGATGGCCGAGTCGTCGTGCGCCGCCGACAGGAACCAGGCCTCGTACGGCGACGGCGGCAGGTAGACGCCGCGGTTCAGCATCGCATGGAAGAACGCGGCGTACGCGGCCGACGACTGGGCCCTGGCCTCCGCGAAGTCGCGGACCGGGTGCGCGACGCCGAGGAACACCGAGAACAGGCTGCCGGCCTCCTGCAGCCGGAACGGGACGCCCTCGGCCTTCAGGGCGTCCGCCGCGAGCGCCGCGACGGCCGCGGCGGCCTGGTCCACCCGGGCGTACACGCCGGGGGTGCACGCCCGCAGCGTGGCCAGCCCCGCGGCCGTGGCGAGGGGGTTCCCGGACAGCGTGCCCGCCTGGTACACCGGGCCCGCCGGAGCCAGCCTGTCCATGATCTCGGCGCGGCCGCCGAACGCCGCCGCGGGCAGCCCGCCGCCCATCACCTTGCCGAACGTCATCAGGTCACCGGCCACGCCCTCGCGCCCGTACCAGCCGGAATGGGTCACCCGGAACCCCGTCAGCACCTCATCCATGATCAGCAGCGCGCCGTGCTCGCTGCACAGCGAGGCGAGCAGCTCGTTGAAGCCGCCGGCCGGCGGCACCACGCCCATGTTCGCCGGGCAGGCCTCGGTGATCACGCAGGCGATCTCGTCCGGTTTTTCCGCGAACGCCTGGCGGACGGCCTCGGCGTCGTTGTAGGGCAGCACCAGCGTGTCGGCGGCCGCGGCGCCGGTCACCCCTGGCGAGTCGGGCAGGCCGAAGGTGGCGACGCCGGATCCGGCGGCGGCGAGCAGCGCGTCGGCGTGGCCGTGGTAGCAGCCGGCGAACTTGACCACGATCCGCCGGCCGGTGTAGCCCCTGGCCAGGCGCAGCGCCGTCATCGTCGCCTCGGTGCCCGAGCTGACCAGGCGGACCTTCTCCACGGGGGCGCGCGCGACCAGTTCCTCGGCCAGTTCCACCTCGCCCGGCGTGACCGTGCCGAACGAGGTTCCCCTGGCCAGCGCGCGGCCCACGGCCTCGATGACGTCGGGGTGCGCATGCCCGAGGATCATCGGGCCCCAGGAGCACACCAGGTCGACGTAGTCGCGCCCGTCGACGTCGGTGAGGTAAGGCCCGCTGCCCGACGCCATGAAAACGGGCGTCCCGCCCACCGATCCGAACGCGCGCACCGGCGAGTTGACCCCGCCGGGCGTGACCCTGCTAGCCCGGGCGAACAGCTCGCCGGATCGGTCCTCTGTCATCAGGCATTCCCTCGCAGGCGTCGGCCAGGAAACCGAGCAGCCTGAGCCCGTCCGGCAGCGGCCCGCCGTCCGGCGGGCGCAGCCAGTGCGCCTTCACCGCGTTGCCGTCGCGGGATGGCGGCGCGAGCACATAGCTGTTCCGGCAGTGCCAGCGTAGCCCGGCCACTTCAGCGTTCGTCTCGGGCTCGCAGTCCAGGTTGCAGGGCCACCATTCGTCCTCGTCGGCGGGCGTCCCGCGGGTGGCGACAAAGAACAAGGCCCGGTTCCCCGCGCTGATCGCGACGGGACCGGGCCTGGTTGCCGACCGCTCCATCGAGGCGAGCGCCGCGGCTCCAGCATTCGCCGGCACGTCCAGGACGTCGAACACCCGGCCGGTGACCAGGATGACGTTGGCCTCGGGCTGCGCCGCCCACCAGCTCCCGACCATGGCCAGGTCCGCCGTGGCCTGGACCTGCCAGGCGGGTGAGACGGGATGCGCACCCGGGCTGGGGCACCCCACCCGGTCGCAGGAACAGGCCCTGAGCATCTCCTCGTGGCGGTGCGGCCGGCCCGGCGGGTAGGCGCCCGCGCAGACCGGCCAGCCCATGGCGGCATACCCGGCGGCAGCGGCCGCCATCCGCCCCACGGCCTTGCGTCGGCTCCGGCGCAGTACCGCCTCCACCATCGGCTCACTCCCGGCCCGGCCCGCATTCTGTATCCACCGATAATGCCCGGCCCGGACACCGGCTCGCCGGGCGCCCCGGTTACGAGATCCAGGTGTTGCGTAACGGTGATTGCAAAGTGACCAATGCACGGTGAACCATGGCCGGCCCGGTCGCGTCGGGCGGCGGCTTTCGGCGCCGGGTGAGCCGGCGAACGGGGTCGTGGACTCCCTGCTGCTGCTGTTTGAACAGCAAGGAGTCCTTCACATCAATGCGGCGCGGTGCGGGCCGGGTCAGTGCAGGCGGCGGGCGGCCTCGGTGGCCCAGTAGGTCAGGATGATGCTCGCGCCGGCCCGGCGGATCGCGGTCAGCGTCTCCATGATGACCCGGTCACGGTCCAGCCAGCCGTTGGCCGCCGCCGCCTCCACCATCGCGTACTCCCCGCTGACCTGGTAGGCGGCGAGCGGCACCGGCACGGCGGCGGCCACCCGGCTGATCACGTCCAGGTACGCGAGGGCGGGCTTGACCATGACGATGTCCGCGCCCTCGTCCAGGTCGAGCTGGACCTCGCGCAGCGCCTCCGCCTCGCCGGCGCCCGCCGGATCCTGCTGGTAGGAAGCACGGTCACCGAACTGCGGGGCGCACTCCGCCGCGTCCCGGAACGGCCCGTAGAACGCCGAGGCGTACTTGGCGGAGTAGGCGCAGATCGCGACCTCGCCGAACCCGGCAGCGTCCAGCGCGGACCTGATCGCGGCCACCTGGCCGTCCATCATCCCGCTCGGCGCGACCACGTGGACCCCGGCCGCCGCCTGGGCGACCGCGATCGACGCGTACCGCTCCAGGGTCGCGTCGTTGTCCACCTGGCCGGACAGCGTGAGCATGCCGCAGTGGCCGTGGTCGGTGTACTCGTCCATGCAGAGGTCGGCCATGAGCACGGTCTCGTCACCGACCTCGGCGACCAGGTCGCCGAGGGCCAGCTGGACGATGCCGGCCGGGTCGTCGGCGGCCGAGCCGCGCGCGTCCTTGACCGCGGGGACACCGAACAGGATGAGCCCGCCCACCCCCGCGCTCACCGCCTCGACTGCGGCCTTGCGCAGGCTGTCCCTGGTGTGCTGCAGCACGCCGGGCATCGAGGCGACCGGCTGCGGCTCGCTGATCCCCTCCTTCGCGAACAGCGGCAGCACCAGGTCGGCGGGACGGACGCTGGTCTGCGCGACCAGGCGGCGCAGCGCGGCTGTCCGGCGGAGCCTGCGCGGTCGGACAGCGGGGAATCCGGCGGCCATCGGGGCTCTCCTTTACCTGACCGTCACCTGATCCTGCGGCGCGCCCCCCGGCGTCGCTCGCTCGGCCTGCGCACCGGCTCGCCGGCGGCGACCGCGGCGTCGCGCAGCCCCGCCCCGTAGTCGGCCAGCGCGTCCACCAGGGCGGTGACCGAAGGCCGCGGTGCCATCACGTCCACCCTGAGCCCGAACTCGGCGGCGGTCTTCGCCGTCTCCGGCCCGATCACCGCGATCGCCGTCACCGCATGCGGCTTGCCCGCGATCCCGATCAGGTTCCGCACCGTGGACGACGACGTGAACAGCACCGCGTCGAACCCGCCGCCCTTGATCGCCTCGCGGATCGGCGCGGGCGGCGGCGCCGCGCGCACCGTCCGGTACGCGGTGACGTCCTCGGCCTCCCAGCCGAGGCTGGTGAGCCTGGCCAGGAGGGTCTCGGTGGCGATGTCGGCCCGCGGCAGCAGCACCCGGTTGATCGGGTCGAGCACGTCGTCGTAGGCCGGCCACACGTCGGCGAGGCCCTCGGCCGACTGCTTCCGGTCCGGCACGAGATCGGGCATGATGCCGAACTCGCGCAGCGCCGCGGCCGTGTGCTCGCCGACGGCCGCCACCTTGATCCCGGCGAACGCGCGCGCGTCAAGGCCGTACTCCTCGAACTTCTCCCGTACCGCGCGCACGGCGTTCACCGACGTGAACGCGATCCACTGGTACCTGCCGGTCACCAGGCCCTTCACGGCGCGATCCATCTGCTGCGGCGTCCTCGGCGGCTCGACGGCGATCGTCGGGACCTGCTCCGGCACCGCGCCCCAGGCCTGCAGCCGGCTCGTCACCTCGCCGGCCTGCTCCTTGGTGCGCGGCACCAGCACCCGCCAGCCGAAGAGCGGCTTGGTCTCGAACCACGACAGCTCGCTCTGGGCGCCGACACCCTCCCCGACCACCGCGACCGCGGGCCCGTGGGCGGTGAGCAGGCTCACCCCGGCGGCCTTGAGGTCGGCGGTCACCGTCCCCAGCGTGCAGACCACGGTGTGCTGGTCGGTGGTGGTGCCGTCCCAGGTGAGCGCGAACGGCGTGGTGTCCGCCCAGCCCGCCGCCACCAGCATCTTCGCTATGTCGGCGGGCCCGGTCTCCGCGCCGAGGATCACGAGGCTGCCCGGGCCGGCCTGCACCCGGCTCACCTCGGAGGCATGGATGATCCGCACGTCGCTGCTGGCGTCGGAGGTCAGCGGGATGCCAGCGTAGGCGGGCACGGCCGTTGCCGGCGGCACCCCTGGCACTATCTCGAACGGCACGCGCGCCTTCGCGCACGCCGCTGCCTCGGCAGCGGCGTGGCCGAACAGGAACGGGTCCCCGCGAACCAGCCGGACCACGTGCTGGCCCGCCTT
The DNA here is from genome assembly GCA_030038015.1 of Streptosporangiaceae bacterium. GTDB lineage: Bacteria > Actinomycetota > Actinomycetes > Streptosporangiales > Streptosporangiaceae > JASHPR01. The sequence goes on along the minus strand of JASHPR010000444.1, from coordinate 26,337 downwards.
GGCCGCCTTGACGGCCAGCCGCGGGTCCTGCGCCAGAGCGTCGGCGTCGGCGACCTCCGCCTCGGGGCTGACCAGCCTGCCGAGCTGGGCCATCAGCTCAGGGTCCGCCACGACCAGGTCCGCCTCGCCCAGCAGCGCGGCGGCGCGCACGGTCAGCAGCCCCTCGTCCCCGGGCCCTGCGCCGACAAAAGCGACCCGGCCGACGGCGGGCTTGTCGGCTGCCCGGGTCCCGGCTGGCTTGACGGCTGGCTTGTCTGCCGCACGGGCAGCACCATCTGTCACGGGTGGGTTCACTGGTCATCGTCCCCGTTGCTGATCTGTCCCGCTATCCCAGCGGACACTGCCGTATACCGTCCCGCACCGCGGCCTAGCAGCTCGGCGGCTACCGAGCGGCCGAGCTCCTCGGCCTGGCCGGCCGGGCCGCTAGCGCTTGCCCGCAGTGCTGTCTCCCCGTCGGCCGCGGCGACAACCGCACGCAGCCGCAATCCATCCGTGCCAGCGGCATACCCGCCGACCGGGGCGCTGCAACCTGCCTGGAGCGCGGCCAGCAGGCTGCGCTCCGCCGTGATGGCGGCGCGGGTGGCCGGGTCATCGGCGCAGGCCAGCAGCTCCGCCAGGCCCGGCTCGCCGGACCGGCACTCCACCGCCAGGGCCCCCTGCCCAGGCGCCGGGAGCATCTCGTCGGGGTCGAAGACCTGGCTGACCGCATCGAGGCGGCCGATCCTGGCCAGGCCCGCGTAGGCGAGCACGACGGCGTCAACCTCCCCGGATTCGACCTTGGCCAGCCGGGTTCCGGCGTTGCCACGAACCGGCACGGGGCGCAGGTCCGGCCGCAGCAGCAGCAGCTGCGCGGCCCGGCGCGGCGACCCGGTGCCGACCGCCGCGCCCGGCGGCAGGTCGGCGAGCTTGGCTCCGTCGCGGGCGATGAGAGCATCCCTCGGGTCGTCCCTGCCCGGCACCGCGGCCAGGCTGATACCGTCCGGCTGCGCGACCGGCAGGTCCTTGAGCGAGTGCACCGCGATGTCGATTTCGCCGGCCAGCAGGCTGGTCCGCAGGCCGCTCACGAACACGCCCGTGCCGCCGATCTGGGCCAGCTGGGCGCGGCTGACATCCCCGAACGTGGTGATCCCGATGAGCTCGACCTCGCGCCCGGCCCGCTCCGTGATCAGCCGCGCGACCTGCTCGGACTGCGCGATGGCCATCGGGCTCCGGCGGGTCCCGAGCCGCAGCGGCGCGGCCCGGCCGGCCCCTGGTGACGGCGCCGTCACTTGGGCACCTCCCGCTCGGACTGCTCCGGCCAGCCCGGCGCGACAGCGTCTGCCCGGGTCACCGCCTGCACGGCTTCGGGATCGAGGTCGAAGAGCACTCGCAGCACCGCCTCGTACGAGTCCCCGCCCGGCGAGCCTGCGAGCTCCTTGACCCGGACGGTGGGCGCGTGCAGCAGCTTATCCGCGATCCGGCGCATCGATTGGGCAATCTCGCGACGGGCGCGGGCATCCAGGCTCGCCACCCGCCCGGTCAGCCGGGCCAGCTCGGCATCGACTACCTCGGCGGCCTTGGCCCGCAGCGCCACCACGGTCGGCGCGACCTTGGCCGCGCGATCCGCCGACACGTGGTTGGCGAGTTCCTCGGCCACGATCCGCCGGACGGCGGCCACGTCTTCCTCTCCCACGCCGCCCGGCCCGCCGACGCCGCCGGCCCCGCCGACCGCCTCCAGGTCGATGACGCTGGCGCCGGCGACTTCCTCGGCGGCCGGGTCCACGTCGCGCGGCAGCGCGAGGTCGAGCAGGACGAGCGGCCGCCCGGCGGGCGTCCGCGACCCCAGCGCGGCCGCCACGGCGTCCGCGCTGATCAGGTGGCCGGGAGCCCCGGTGCACGAGACGACCAGGTCGGCGGCGGCGATCTCGGCGGGCAGCCGGGAAAGGTCCACCGCCGCGGCGCTGACCGTGGCCGCCACCCGTCCCGCCCGGGCGGCCGTGCGGTTGGCCACCACGAGCCGGGCGGCGCCCATCCTGGCCGCCGTGGCCACCGCCAGCGAGCTCATCGAGCCCGCGCCGACCACCAGGACGGACAGCCCGGCCAGGGCGCCCGCGGAGCCGGTGTCCGGCCCGGGCTGGCCAGCATCCCCGCGCAGCCGCTGCGCCGCGGTGGCGAGCCCCACGCTGACCAGGCTCGCGCCCGCCCGGTCGATCCCGGTCTCGGTGTGCGCCCGCTTGCCTGCCCGCAGCGCCAGCGAGCCAAGGTCGGAAAGGGAACGGCACAGGGTGCCGTGCTCTTCCGCCTTGCGCAGGGCCTGGCGGACCTGGCCGAGTATCTGGCTCTCACCGATCACCATCGAGTCGAGCCCGCAGGCCACGGAGAGCAGGTGCTGCACCGCCCGGTCCTCGTAGTGCACGTACAGGTGCGGGGTGAGCTCGGTCAGCGGGACCGCGGCGTGCCGTGCCAGCAGTTCGCAGATCCCGGCTACCCCGGCGTGGAACTTGTCCACCTCGGCGTAGACCTCGACCCGGTTGCAGGTGCTGACCACCAGCGAGCCGGCGACGTCCTCCGCGTGAGACACGTCGCGCAGCAGCTTGCCGAGCGCGTCGCGGCCCAGCGAGGCCCGCTCCAGCGTGGCCACGGGGGCGCTCTTGTGGCTGAGGCCCACCACAAGGACGCTCACGTCGGCACCGCCCGCGCCGCCGCTGCCCCCGCCGCCGGCCCGGCCGCCGCGCCCCCCGCCGTGCCGTTCCCGTTGGCCGCCACGCGCACCACCGCCCGGCGCTGCGCGTGGAATGCCAGGATCTGCAGCTCGATCGACAGGTCGACCTTGCGCACGTCGACGCCCGGCGGCACGCTGAGCACCACCGGCGCGAAGTTCAGGATGCTGGTGATCCCCGCGGCGACCAGGCGGTCGCACACCGCCTGGGCGGCCGAGGCCGGGGTGGCGATCACGCCGATCGACACGCCGTGCCCGGCGATCACCGACTCGATCTCGTCGGCGTGCCTGACGACCTGGGAGCCGATCTGCGTGCCCACCGTGAGCGGGTCGGAGTCGAAGATCGCCGCGACGCGGAAGCCGCGCGAGGCGAAGCCGCCGTAGTTGGCGAGCGCATGGCCGAGGTTGCCCGCGCCCACAATGACCACGGGCCAGTCCTGGGTGAGCCCGAGTTCCCGGGAGACCTGATACACCAGATATTCAACGTCGTAGCCGACGCCGCGGGTTCCGTACGAACCGAGGTGGGACAGGTCCTTGCGCAGCTTTGCGGAATTCACCCCCGCCGCTGCGGCCAGCTCCTCGCTCGACACGGTGGCGATGCCGCGGTCGGCCAGGGCGTAAAGGGCCCGCAGGTAGACCGGGAGCCGGTTGACCGTCGCCTCCGGGATACCGTGATGGCCATTTTCGGTCATGGAACTGCGGGACATGCGTCGGCACTCCTGGGGGAAACTACGCCGGCGGGCAGGGGAGCCTGCTGGGCCCGCTTTCTCGGCATGACAGCCACGCTACGCCCTTGTGAACGCATGCACAAAGTCGCCGGGTTCCTGCGCGCAGCGGCCTGACCGGCACTTTGCCAGCCTTTTACGGTGAGGGCCGCCGTACCTGGGGGTCCCGGGCGGGCCGGGCGCTCCCGCCCAGGCGGGCAGGAAAGCGGCCTATCCGGCCAGCGCCGCGCGCAGCCGCTGCTCGCTGACCCGCCAGAAGTCGTGCTGGACGCCGTCGACGAGGGTGACCGGAATCATGTCCCCGTAAGCGCGCAGATCGCTCTCTGAGCGGGTGATGTCGCGCTCCTGCCAGGGCACGCCCAGGTCGGCGGCCACCCGGGCGATCACGGCCCGGGCATCGTCGCACAGGTGGCAGCCGGGCCGCGTCAGCAGCGTGATCTCATGGGCCCGGCGGCTCCCGCCCCGGCTAGCCACGGGACCGGCCGCCCCTGCCGCCGGGCGGCTGCGGGCCGTACCCTGGCTGGCCGAACCCGGTATCGCTGAGCAGGTCGAACCCCGTGTCGCTGAGCAGGTCTGTCACCGAGGGCAGCGGCGAGACCTTGGCCTGCTGCAGGCCGAGCTCGATGATGTTGGTCGCCAGGACGAGCGGCCGGCGGTCGGCCTCGAAGTCCACGACGTACGGCTGCCGCCTGTGGGTCTCGTACGCGGCCCGGTCGCGGTACACCTCGTAGAGGATCCGCTGCATGGGCGCCGAGGGCACGGCGTGCACGATGTAGACCAGCGTGTCCGGCTCGTGGTCCCTGACCTGCCTGACCACCCGCCTGGTCAGCCGGTCGAAGTCCTCGACCCGGTCCTCGAGCAGCGTGTAGATCGCGATCTGCCCGAACAGATGCGCCTCGTCCCGGTCGTCCCGCGCCTGCCGGCCCAGCCCGGTCTGCCCGGCATCCCCCGGGTATCCCACCTCGTCCCGGTACAGCGGCCGCTCGTCCAGCGCCCCGCTCCCGCCGGCGGCCCCGGCGCCGGCGGCGTACCCGGGATCACCCGGGTACCCGCTCGCACCCGGGTACCCGGTCTCGTCGCGGTACAGCGGCCCGTCCTCCAGGTGCCCCGCCTCGTTCGGGTACCTGTCCTGGCTCGGGTACCTGTCCTGGCTCGGGTACCCGTGCTCGCCGGGGTAGCCCAGCTCGCCGGCGAACCCGGCCTCACCCGGGTACCCGGGCTGCTGCCCGGTGTAGTCGGCGGCGCCCCGGTAGTCGAGATCACCGCGCGGGCGGTCGGAGCCGTTGCTGCGGTATATCCCGAATTCGTCGTCCGCGGCCACCGCGCCGAAGCCGCCGGTCTCCGGGCCGCCCCAGGACGGCTGCAGCGCCCACCCGGCCCCGGCGTCCTGGTGCAGCACCTGCAGGGACAGCCGGCTGACCTGGACGCCAGCGAGCCAGGCCCCGGCCGCCGCCAGGATGCAGAACGGCACGAACAGCGACGCCAGCGGCACGTTCACGCTGGCCAGCGTGGTGATGCCGGGCACGGCGAGCAGCAGCGCGGCTACCCCGGCCGCCCCCGCGGGCGCCAGGGCATCCCGCCACGCCGGGTCGCGGCCCGGCCGCCACGCGGCGCAGATCAGCGCGGCCACCACGACGATCACCGTGGCCGGGGCCAGCACATACTCGAGCAGCTTGTTGGGCACGATCTGGTAGTAGACGCCAGAGGGCGGCCAGGCCTTGCTGAAGGCGGCGGCGCTCAGCGGGTCGCTGGCGAAGATGACCAGGGACACGACCGCCAGCGCGGTGAGGATCAGCCGGGCGGCGAACCTGGTGACGACGGACCTGCCCACCAGCTCGGCCAGGCCGAGCGAGAGCGCGAGAGGGGCGACGACCTGCGCGCCAAGCTCCATGGCCCGGAACGCGACCGGGCCGAAGCCGATGTCGAAGCCCAGCGCCTGCGCGCCCAGCGCCACGGTGAGGCCGAACAGCGCCACGGCCCAGGCCGCCAGGGCCGCGTTGGGCACCCTGAGGCACCTGGCGATGAGCACGCCGGTACCGGCGGCGGCGATGAGCGCCCCCACGATCGCGGCCAGCAAGTGAACAGACATCGCTGACTATGTTGCCCGACGCGGGATGATGATGCGACCGGAGGCGGCTGGTCAGCCGCCGCATCGCCGGCAGACGCGCCCGTGGCCCGGGCCCGCGGCCGGTATCCCAGGTAGGCTCGACGGCATGAGGGGGCTGTCGAGACGGCTCACGCGGGAGCACGCGGAGCTCGCCGGGCAGGCCTCCGCCGCAGCCGCCGAGGTCGAGCGGCTGGCCCCCGAGCCCGACCCGCAGGCCGGCGCGTTCTTCGACGTCGACAACACGCTGATGCGCGGCGCCTCGATCTATCACTTTGCCCGCGGCCTCGCCGCCCGCAAGATGTTCGGCCCGCGCGACCTCGCCCGGATGACCTGGGGCCAGGTGTCCTTCAGGCTGCGCGGCTCCGAGAAGTCCGACCACATCGACGCCGCCAGGCAGGCCGCCCTGGCGTTCGTCGCCGGGCACAAGGTGGCGGACATCGTCCGGCTGGGCGAGGAGATCTACGACGACTCCATGGCCGACCGGATCTGGGCGGGCACCAGGGAGCTGACCCAGCGCCACCTGCAGGCGGGCCAGCGGGTGTGGCTGGTCACCGCGACCCCGGTCGAGCTCGCCAGCATCCTGGCCCGCCGGCTGGGCCTGACCGGGGCGCTCGGCACGGTCGCCGAGACCGAGGACGGGGTGTACACCGGCCGCCTGGTGGGCGGCCTGCTGCACGGCGAGGCCAAGGCGGCCGCGATCGAGGCGCTCGCCCGCCGCGAGGGCCTGGACCTGGCCCGGTGCTCGGCCTACAGCGACTCGCTGAACGACATGCCGATGCTGACGCTGGTCGGCCACCCGAACGCGGTCAACCCGGACGCGGGCCTGCGCGCGGAGGCCCGCAGCCGCGGCTGGCCGGTCTACGACTTCCGCTCCGGCCGCCGGGCCACCATGATCGCGCTGCCGATCGCCGCAGGCGCGGGGGCCGTGGTCGGCGGGATGGCCGCCGGGGCCGCCGTGCACCGGCGGCGGACGGCAGGCTGACCCAGGGCCGGCAGCGGGTTCCCGGCATTTTTCCTGAACGGGACGCCGCGTGGCCGGCCGGGCGGGCCACCCGGCTCCTGGCCCGCCGGCTCAGCTGAAGGCGGGGCCGCGCTCGGCCACGAGCTCGTCGACCTTGCGCTGAATGATGTCCCGCACCTGCTCAGCGAGGCACTGGGCCTCCTGGCCGGGGCCGGCCCCGTTGGCGCTGGGGACGTCGGTGCGCACCGGCGGGCAGAACTCGATGATCCAGTTGGACGGCAGCGGGATCGCGCCGACCGGCCCCAGCCAGGGGAACAGCGGGGTGACCGGGAAGTACGGCAGCCCCAGCAGCCTGGCCGCCCACTCGGAGTTCCCGATCAGCGGGTAGATCTCTTCGGCGCCCACGATCGCGCAGGGGATGATCGGCACGCCGGCCCGCTGGGCGGTCGCGGCGAACCCGCCCCGGCCGAAGCGCTGCATCCGGTACCGCTCGCTGAACGGCTTGCCGAGCCCCTTGAAGCCCTCGGGGAACACCCCGACGAGCTCGCCTTCGCCCAGCACCTGGTCGGCGAGCTCGGGGTCGGCCCTGATGTGCCCGCTCCGGCGGGCGAGGTCGGACAGCACGGGCAGCTCGTAGACCAGGTCGGCGCTGAGCACGCGCAGATTCCTGTGCCAGGGATGCTCGTCGAACACGCCCGCCTGCAGCATGAGCGCGTCGAACGGCAGCACGCCCGAGTGGTTGGCCACGACCAGGGCCGCGCCGGCCGCCGGGACGTTCCCGATCCCGCGCATCTGGACCCGGAACCAGTTCCGGTACAGCGGGCGGAACAGCGGCATGAACACGCTGGAGACGAACTCTGGGTCGAAGCCGGACTCATCGACCTCGTGATCACCGACCAGCAGCCGCCGGAAGAGATCGCCGGCGCCGCTGATCCACTTCTGCCAGCCGTCCGGACGCCAGGGCTGGCCCACTCTGCATCTCCCCTCACCCGGGGGCGCCGCCGCCCGCACCGCCCTTCCGGGGCATTTACCCGGCGGGGTGGCGGGCCTATCGCTACTTCTTGTTCCTGCGCTGAACGCGCGTCTTCCGCAGCAGTTTGCGGTGCTTCTTCTTTGCCATGCGCTTGCGGCGCTTCTTGATGACTGAGCCCACGAGTCCACCCTTGCTCTGCGTCCTTGCCAACGGGCATGCACACGCGCACACCCGCGCAGCGGGCCGGGCACACGCCAAGGCCACAGGGTACCTCGGTGTCCCCGACCCCCGTCATCCGGCCGCCCGCCCGGGGGCACCGGATGGCCCGCCGCTGTCAGCTTGCTGCCACGAAGGCATCCCTCAGGTACTGGTTGACCGCCTGCTCCGGCACCCGGAACGAGCGGCCCACCCGGATCGCCTCCAGCTCACCGGAGTGAACAAGGCGGTAGACGGTCATCTTGGACACGCGCATGATCGTGGCCACCTCGGCCACGGTCAGGAACCTTACCTCGCTCAGCGAGGTTGCGTCTGCTGCCATTGATAGCCCTCTTCCGGCCTGCTGCGTGCGCCTGGCGATACTCAGCGCACCAGTCACGCCCGTCTCCAGCGTAAGTCCTGTACGGAAAAGGGCAACCCCACCGTGGGGGGTCAATTCCACTATGTCACCAAGGCCAATTCCGGTGCCAGCGGTCAGCCGCCGGCCAGCTCGCGGCCCCGGTCCCTCGCCGCCTCGATCGCCGCCAGGAACGCGGCCCTGACCCCGTGCTTCTCCAGCTCGCGGATGGCGCTGATGGTCGTGCCCCCGGGCGAGGTCACCGCCTCGCGCAGGATCACCGGATGCTCACCCGATTCGCGCAGCATGGTCGCCGCCCCGTACACGGCCTGCTTCACCATCTCCAGGGCGGCGGCGCGCGGTATGCCGAGCAGGATGCCGGCGTCCACCATCGCCTCGACCAGGAAGTAGACGTAAGCGGGGCCGCTGCCGGACAGCGCGGTCGCCGCGTCCTGCTGCGACTCGGGGATGCGCAGGACCTTGCCGACCGGGGTGAGCAGCTCCTCGGCGCGCTTCAGGTGCTGCTCCCGGGCATGCGAGCCGGGGGAGATCACGCTCATCGCCTCGTCCACCAGCACCGGCGTGTTCGACATCACCCGGACCACGGGGACGTCGGGCACGAGCCTGCTCTCGATGAACGACGTGGTGATCCCGGCCGCGATCGAGATGACCAGCTTGTCGGCGGTCACGCTGGCCGAGATCTCGCCGAGCAGCGCCGCCATGTCCTGCGGCTTGACGGCGATGACCAGCGTGTCCGCGCGTCTGGCGGCCTCCGCGGCGGTGAGCACCTCGATCCCGTAGGCGTCGTGCAGCTGGGCGGCCCGGTCGCCGCGGCGCACGGCGGCGACGACTCCGGCCGGTGCCACCACCCCGGACCTCAGCAGCCCGGACAGCAGCGCCTCGCCCATTTGCCCGGCGCCGAGTACAGCGATCACCTCACGGAGCCTACAAGGCACCGGGAGGCCCCGGGCCGCTCAGCCGCGCGAGGCAAGGGAGCGGAGGAAGAAGATCAGGTTCGCCGGCCGTTCGGCGAGCCGCCGGACCAGGTAGCCGTACCAGTCGCTGCCGTAGGGGACGTAGACGCGCACCCGGGCGCCCTCGCGGGCCAGGCGGAGCTGCTCCCCGGGCCGGATGCCGTACAGCATCTGGTACTCGAAGCTCGAGGCGCCGCGGCCCGCCGCCCTGGCCCGCTGGCCGGCGATGGTGATCAGCCGCGGGTCGTGGGTGGCGATCATCGGGTAGCCGGGCCCGTCCATGAGCACCCGCAGGCAGCGGGCATAGCACCGGTCGACGTCGGCATGCGCCTGGAACGCGATCCCGGGCGCGGCGTCGTACGCGCCCTTGCACAACCGGACCCGCGATCCGGGGGCCGCGAGCGTCCGGCAGTCCTCAGGGCTGCGCCGCAGGTAGGACTGGATCACGCAGCCAAGGTCGGGGAACTCGGCGCGGAGCTGACCGAGGATGCGCAGCGCAGGCTCGACCGTGGTGCAGTCCTCAGCGTCGAGCGTGACCGTCGTGCCGGCATCCCTGGCCGCGGCGCAGATCCTGGCGATGTTCTCGCGTGCGGTCTTCTCGGCGTGCTCGGCCAGGTCCAGCCCGACCGCCGTGGGCTTCACCGACACCTCGGCCGCGCCGCCGGCGGACATGCCGCCGGCCTGCAGCAGCCCCAGCAGCCGCACGTACTCGTCGGTCACGGCGGCGGCCTGCTGCGGGTCGACGGTGTCCTCGCCCAGGTAGTCGAGGGTGACCAGCAAGCCGTCGTCCAGCAGCCTGCGGGTTACCGCGAGGGCGTCGTCGGCGCTGTCGCCGGCCACGAACCTGGCGACGACGCCACGGCTCACCGGGGCCGTGGTGACGATCCTGCGGACCTGTTCGCTGGCTGATGCGGCCAGCAGCACACGGCGCAGCACGGGCGGGCGACCTCCTGGGCACGGCGGAACGGCGTTGTCCCTGCGGGCCAGGCTACTCGCGCGAACGCGTCAGGTCGCCGGGCCCGCGCCGGAGCGTCACAGTGACGTTGGCGCCGGCGTCCGGCGGCACGATGACCTCCTGGGCGGCGGGGATGCCGGCGGCCAGCAGCGTCACGCCGACCGGGACCGTCCGCTTAACCAGGGCAAGCGCAATCGGCCCGAGCTCGTAGTGCCGCGCGGCCGAACCGACGAAACCCACGCTGGCGCCGTCCAGGGTGACCGGGTCGCCGTGGCTGGGCAGCCGCTCCTCGCTGCCGTCCAGCAGCAGCAGGACCAGGCGGCGCGGCGGGTGGCCGAGGTTATGCACCCGGGCGACGGTCTCCTGGCCTCGGTAGCAGCCCTTGCTCAGGTGCACGGCGGTCTCGATCCAGCCCACCTCGTGCGGGATCGTCCGGTGGTCGGTGTCCAGCCCGAACCTCGGCCGCTTGGCCGCGATCCGCAGCGCCTCAAAGGCCCACATCCCGGCGAGCACGGCGCCCCGGTGCCGCAGGCCAGCGGCGGCCTCGGCGAGCTGCTGCCTGCCGACGATCAGGTCCGTTCCGAACGCGTCCGTCGCGGCGGCCGCCTGCACAGCCGCGGAGGCCGGGCCGGCGTCCGGCCCCATGAGCGTCAGCACCGCATAGTCGGCCGTGACGTCGGCGGGCTCGACGCGGAGCATGAACCGCATCGACTCGAGGAACGCGAGCAGCGGGCCAGCGGTGTGCGGCTCGACGTGCGCCCATAGCTGCGTGCCGTCGTCGGTGAGGATCAGGTGGTGCTCGATGTGCCCGTTCGGGCTCAGGATCAGCGCCTCGGCCGTGCTGCCCGGCGTCAGGCTCTCCAGGTGCTGGGTGGTCAGGCTGTGCAGCCAGGACAGCCGGTCCTGGCCGGTGATCCTGATCACGCCCCGGTGCGACCGGTCGACCAGGCCCAGGGAACGTGACAGCGCCCGCTGTTCGGCGAAGGGATCCCCGTAATGCGCGGCCACGCCGGCGTCCGGCCCCTCGGCGGGCACCGCCCCCGGCACGGCCAGCAGCGGGCTCTGCTCCTGTGCGCTCTGCATGCCGTCAGGTTATGCGCTCGTGGCGCCGGGGCCTGGGCGCGTCCGGCGGCAGTCGCGGCAGGTGCCGAACACGGTGAGGTGCCCCACGTCGGTCTCGAACCCGTGCTCCTCGTCCAGCGCGGTGACCAGTGGCTGCGCGGCATCCGGGGCCAGCTCGGTCACCCGGCCGCAGTCCCGGCAGACCAGGTGCACGTGCTGCGCCTCGGCCGCGAGGTGGTAGCGGGGCGCCCCGTGCCCCAGGTGGGTGTGGGTCACCAGGCCAAGCTGCTCGAGCAGCTCGAGCGTGCGGTAGATCGTCGAGACGTTGACGCCCGTGGCCTTCTGGTGCACCTCGGCGAAGATCTCCTCGGGAGAGGCGTGATCCAGCTTGGTGACGGCCTCGAGGACGAGCTGGCGCTGAGGGGTGACCCGATAGCCCCTGGCCCGCAGCGCGGCGTCCCACGTCTGCGACATGAGCCGAGTCTAGGTGAGCCTGGCAGGCATTGCCCAACCGCCGCAGCGCCGCGCCAGGTGACCCGCTGCCCGCCGCCGCAGCGCCGAGCAGACCGCCGCCGCAGCGCCGCGCAGATAACGCGCTTGCCTCCACGGCGCGCCGTGACATAGCGTTCTGGCTAACGCGGGAAAGGAGGTGGTCCAACAGTATGCATAGATGTCGGACTCGCGAGGTGGCTGTCAGCTAGCCGCCGTCCCGTGTAGCACCCCGCATGCCAGCGGGGCGCGCACCGGCCAGGCACAGGCCGCACCGCAGGGTGACCGCGGTCGCGGGCCTGGGCGCCGCAAGCGGCGGCCGGCTAATACACGGCAGACACCGGACCCCCGGGCTGGCCGGCCTTGTCCAGCCGGTCCCCGTGGTGGGTTCCACCTCCGGTCTCGCGGAACGCAGTGAGAGGAGCGCCGCGTCGCACCTCTCGGCGCACCGCGGTTCCTGGCCGGTTCTGGTGAGCCACCCCGGGAGGCGCCCGGGGGTCTTTATTCTTGGCATGTCACCGCTGCTGGCGGCGGTGCTGGTACGCACCGGGCGGCTGGCACCCGGCCGGCGGCGGCATCCGGAAGCGCAGCCTTCAGCTGCCCGGATGGGTCCACGGCGGCAGCACTGGATGCGCCCAGCCCGCGGATGCGCGGATGGGCCGGTGACGGCTGCAGCCGCCCGGTAGCAAGCCACCGGAACACCCGAACGGCGCCGCTATGCGTCCGGTGGCTACAGCTCGCGTTCGGGTCAGGAAGCAGGCCGCGTGTCAGCCAGAGCTGCGTAAAGAAACTCAGCTGGTGGCAGGACGCCGTGCTCCGGTGACCCCGGCATGCGGGCTGGAAGCGCCGGGTTCGGTGGCCGGGAGGCTGGCTGGCCGGCCAAGCGCGTACGTGTCGCCTGGCTGCCTCGTGAAGGCGGGATGAGCGCGGAGGGCACTAGGCCTACCCTTCTTCGGGCGGACCCTGCCCGACGTAGCTCCCGCGCTGCGGCATGGTGTAGACCAACCCCTCATCACGCAGGATCGCCAGAGCGCGCCGCGCAGTGTTGCGAGCCACCTCGAACTCCTCGGTGATGTCCGACTCCGTGATCCTGGCGCCAGCCGGCAGGGTACCGTCAGCGATCCGCCTGCGCAGGATGCTTGCCAGCTGCCGGTACGGCGCGATCGGACCGGTCGGGTCAATCACGATCATGACCTTAACCGTGGGTGATCTTAGTTAACCGTTCATGACTGTCTAGGCTTGTTTAAGCATGTGCATGACCTAGGTTGACCTCATGGACTATGACCTCAACGTCGGCCGCTTCATCCAAGACCACCCCAGCTACGTCGTGAGGATCGGATTCGACGGCTTCGGCTATGAGGCTCAGCATCGCGATGAGTGGGGTCATGGCGTGGGCGAGTGTTACGCGGCGCTTACGCTTGACGAGCTGGCCGCGATGCTAGCCAAGGCAGACGGCGACGCATGACCGGCCGCAGGTGCCGCTGCCGCGACGTCGAGATCATGCACGTGGGCCGCGTGTGGCTGAAAGTGGCCACTTGCTGCGCCCGGCCAGCAGGCTCCGGTACAGCGCCGCCTGCGCCTCAAGCTGCGCGGGCACGTGGGCGTTAAATGGCGGCCACGCGGCCAGTCAGTGTCGGGTGCGGGGCCCTAGCCGACGCGCTTGAGCTGGGCCGATGCGTGCGCCTGCAGCGGCTGGCCGACCGCGGCCATGTCGTAGGCATAGGCGAGGTCGGCGCCGACCAGGCCGTAAAGCCGGTGGCCCGCCGTGACCTCCTTTGCCGTCGAGGTCCGCACCACGGCGTCGGTCGCCATCTCGATCTTCGTGCCGGTCACCTGACCCAGGTAAATCTCGCAGATCCCGGTCGGGTGCACCAGCAGCACTTCAAGCTCATCATGCGGCTGCGGCCGCCAGAAGCCGGTCTCCATGGCGAGCGGCCTGCCGATCTGCCCTTCCTCGTCCAGCAGCCAGGTGCGGCTGGTGTAGATCAGGAACGGCTTGCCGTTGTGGCTGAACGTGATCTCCTGGCCGAACCTGGCGCTCTCGATCGTCGGGTAGCCGACGACCCCGGCGCCCTCCCAGTGGCCGAGCAGGAAGCGCACCGGGGCCAGCGCGGGATGCTCGGCCGGGTGCCCGGCGCCGGGCCGCCCCGTGGCCGGGCTCTGCTCCGGCTCGCTCACTCCGCCTCCCCGGTCCGCCCCGCGTTCCCGGCCCGCCCTCCGGTGCCCGATCCGATGCGCAGGAGCCTGGCCGCCAATAGCCCGCAGAACACCGTCACCGCCGCAAAAGCCGCGATCAGCACGAGCCAGCTGAACTCGCCCTCCATAACCCGGAGTGTACTTGCCCGGAGTCCGGCGGCCTGGCTCCCTGGCCGGCCGGCGTGGCGAGGCGGCAGGCCAGCAGCAGCGCTATGTCATCGTCCGGCGCGTGGCCGACGTGCCGCACGACCTCGTCGCTGAGCCGGTCAACCAGCGCGGCGGGATCGCCCAGCGCGGCGTGGCCTGGCCCGCCGCGCAGCGAGTCGCACTCGGCCAGGGGGAAGAAGTCGCCTGCCCTGTTCCTGGCCTCGGTCGCCCCGTCGGTGTAGAAGAGGACCCGGTCGCCGGGCCCGAACGGGACCGTGAGCGGGACCCGCGGCGCGCCGGTGAGCTGCCCGAGCCCGAGGGGGAGGCTGCCCTCGTCGGGGCCGACGAACCGCGGCCCGGGCGCCCCGAGCAGCAGCGGCGCGGGGTGGCCGCAGCTGAGCAGGTGCATCTTGGTGCCGTGCACGGCGACGTCGGCGAGGATGGCGGTCACGAACTGCTCGTCGCCGAGTTCGCGGGCCAGGCTGGTCTCGATCCTGTCGACGATCCCGGCGAGCCCGATGTCGTCATGCGCGGCTTCGCGGAACACCCCGAGCACCACCGCCGCCGACTGGATGGCGGGCAGGCCCTTGCCCTCCACGTCGCCCACGATCAGGCGCAGGCGGTCGCGCGTCGCCACGACCTCGTACAGGTCGCCGCCGACCCGCGCGCCCGAGGACGCCGACAGGTAGCGCACCGCCATGGCCACCGAGCCGACCTGGCGCGGCACCGGCCGCAGCAGCACCTGCTGCGCTGCCTCGGCGACGACCCGCACCTGCGCCAGCTCACGCTCGCGGCGCTCCCGCACCCGGCAGGCCGCGGCGCCGACCGCCGTGACGCCGACCGCGGCGAACAAGGCGACCCCGGCCGGCCGGACATCCGGGTACATGTCCATGGCGAACAGCAGGCATTCGGCCACCGCCACCGCGCCGGCGCCCAGGGTCAGGGCCAGCCCGCCCACCGCGGCCGCCGCCGCGGGGCCCACGACCAGCAGCGGCAGCAGGCCCCAGCCCGGCCCGATGGTGCACCGGACGACACCGACCCCTGCCATCATCAAGAACGGCAGCGTCAGCAGGAACACGTACGTCCTGGACCGGATAGCCGGATCCACCCCCATTGCTCACGGGGCCATCAGGCTCGCGTGCCCCGTGCACCCCCGTCGTCGCGGCAGTCACAGATTACACACCGCCGGCGGGGCTGGAGTCCGGCAAAAGGGTTAGTATCCTGCGGCTGGTCCACCCGGGGTGGGTGATGACCGTGCCCGTGCCGGCTCGGCAGCCTGGCCCGGTGACCGAGTCACCGGCAGCGGCCCGGAGGATGATCCTCCCGCTGGCGCTGGCGCAGTTCATCGCCAGTTACGCGGCCACGAACATGAACGTGGCGATCAGCGCGATCGCCAAGGACCTGGGGACGACCGTATCCGGCGTGCAGACGGCGATCACGCTGTTCACGCTCACGATGGCGTCGCTGATGATCCCCGGCAGCAAGCTGACTGACATCTGGGGACGCAAGCGATGCTTCCTCGCCGGAATGATCGTCTATGGCGCCGGGGCGCTGCTGGCAGCGCTGGCGACGGGGCTTGGGCTGCTGATCACCGGGTACTCGCTGCTCGAGGGCGTGGGCTCGGCGCTGATGATCCCGCCGATCTACATCCTGGTGACCGTCACCTTCCCCGACGTCACGTCGCGGGCCAGGTATTTCGGCGTGGTCAGCGGCGCGGGCGGCCTGGGTGCCGCCGCCGGGCCGCTGATCGGCGGCTTCGTGACCAGCGCGATCAGCTGGCGCGCGTCGTTCGGGCTGCAGGTCCTGGCGGTGGCGTGGATCATCGTGCTCGCCCGCAGGATCACCGAACCCGCGAGGCCCGGGCGGAGGCCGCGCTTCGACCTCGGGGGGGCGTTCCTGTCGGCCGCCGGCCTGTTCTTTGTCGTGCTCGGCGTGCTGCAGTCCCGTACATACGGCTTCCTGGTCGCGCGCCAGAACTTCTCCATCGCGGGCACGGTCGTGATACCGAAGGGCAGCATCTCGCCGGTCTGGCTGTTCGTGGCCATCGGCGCGCTGCTGCTGTTCTTCTTCTTCCGGCACATCCGGTCCGCCGAGCGGAAGGGCAGGGATGCCCTGCTCTCGCTCCGGCTGTTCCGCAGCCGCACGGCCAACCTGGGGCTGGGGACGCAGCTCATCCAGTGGCTCGTCCTGCAGGGCTCGTTCTTCGTGCTCTCCGTCTACCTGCAGAAGATCAACGGTGACAGCGCGATCCAGACCGGCCTGGTGCTCACCCCGGCCACGATCGGGATCCTGGCCGCCGCCGCGGCCGCCGACAGGCTCGCCAAGCGTCATCCGCAGCGATCTTTGATCGCGGCCGGCTTCGCGGCGACCACGATCGGCATGATCTTGCTGCTGGCGCTGGTCAGGGCGCACTCCGGCGTCCTCACCTGGGTGCCGGGCCTGCTGCTCTTCGGCATCGGGGTCGGCGTCATGCTGACCTCGTCCACCAACGTCGTCCAGTCCAGCTTCCCCGATGCCGACCAGGGCGACATCTCCGGCCTGGGGCGCAGCGCCTCAAACCTGGGATCCTCTCTGGGCACGGCGCTGGCCGGATCGATCCTGGTGTCCGCCAGGCTGCCCGAGGGGAAGCCGTTCGCCGCCGCGCTCGCCGCGCTCACCGTTTTCGCGTTGGCCGGCCTGGTCATCGCGCTGTTCATGCCGACGGAGCCGGTGCGCGCCCCAGCATCGGCCTGACGCCGGCCACGGCCCACGGCCCCACGGCCGGCCGCCGGCCAGGTGTCTAGCGGCCGGCCACCAGCCTCTCCGGCCGCCGGGGGCCGCGGCCCCCGGCCAGGCGTACGTGGTAGATGAACTCCCAGTGCTTCCCGGTGAGCAGGAATTCCCCGGCCCCGGGAAGTGCCGTGACTCCGTTGAGGATCGCCTCGGGATTGCCCCGGTGACGCTCCCAGGCCGGCCGCGCGTCGACGATTGCCGTGACCTCGCCGTCGGCCGGATCGATTCCGGCCAGGTAGGGCCGAGGGGCGATGTTCGCCCACACTAGCCCCCCGGCCCATGCGAGATCGTTGAGCCCGCCGACGTGCTGCCCGCCGCAGCGCACCACGACGATGCCGAGCGGCATCAGGGTCTGGGGATCACGCCTGACCAGCTCGCTGCTTCCGTCGCTGGTCAGAACGTAAGAGCCTGCGTTGCAGATGCCCCAGCCCTCACGGTTGTACGAGACGGTCTCCAGCAGGGCCAGGCTGCGCGGGTCCCAGCGAAGCGCGACCCGCTCCCGCCAGGTGAGCTGCCAGAGCGACTCCCCTGCCCGGCAGATGCCCTCGCCGAACAGCTCGGGTGGCAGCGCCATGCTCGCGTCCACCTGGTCCCGGCCGAGCTGGTAGCGCCGGACAGTCGACTGGCCGTACTGGCCGGTGCTCTCCCACACCCAGCCGTCCTCCGCGATCAGGCCCTGGGTGAAGCCCCGGCCAGGATGGGGCAGCCGGCGCAGCACGGTGATGCGGTGAAACTTCGGCACGGCGGCACACCTCCGTCAGGACGTGCCTGGCCGCTGGCTGCTACTCGCTGCCCGGGCCGAACCCGCCCGGCGGCCCGGAGCCGTTCCCCTGCTCGCGGATGTTCGGTGACCCCGGCCCGTCCGCGGGCGCGGGCTCGGCGGCCGGCCCGGTCCCGTGCCCGTCACGGGCGTTGAGCGGGTCCGGGTCCGGCGCCGGCAGCCAGGCCCCGGCCAGCACCGGCTTGGGGATCTCGGGCATGTTCAGCGAGACCTTGCTGTGGTCGCGGTGCGCTATGGCGGCGTCCCGGTGGTAGTCCTCCAGCTCCTGCATCAGGCCTGGTTCCGCATACGGCCGGCCATCTACGAACGGACCCTGCGTCCGCTCGATCACGGCGACCACGTCGTCGCCGGAGAGCGTCTTGTGGGTCTCCAGCGCGTGGGCCAGCGAGAGGACCTCGTGCCGGTTCTCGGCGATGATGTCTTGCACCCGTCCCAGCAGCCCGTTCAGGCTGTCCTCGATCCGGTCCGCCAGCGCCCGGCGCACATCGGCCTCGGGGTCCTGGCCCTTCTTCTTCCGGCCACCCGCCCCGCCGCCGGGTGAGCCGACCTCCAGGCGCTTGGCGGTCGAGTACGAGGAGACCGTCGACCCCATGCCCCAGAAGCCCTCCATGAATGAGGCCACGGTGGTCGCCGACTCCAGGTCACCGGAGACCCCCGACGAGCTGTCGTTGCCGAAGAACATCCGCTCCCCGGCCAGCGACGCCAGCGAGACAAGGATGTCGGTCTCGTACTCGCTGCGCCACCGGGTGAACTGGTCCTCCGGCGGGATGCTGGCCACCATCCCGAGGTAGTCGCTGCCCTTCTCGATGGTCGCGATGTCGATCTCCATGTGCCGGCGGGTGCGGAAGGCGACCAGCGCGTGACAGGCCTCGTGGACCGCGACCGCGTGCCGTTCGCGCTCGATGTACTCCACGTCCTGGGGCGGCCCGAGCTCCTTGAGCTGCTTGGCCCGGATCACGTCCTGCCAGCTGATGACCTCGCGGCCGTCCCTGATCGCGGTGATCAGCGACTCGTTGACCAGGTCCTTGATGGTGGCGCCGGTCGCGTACGGCGTGATGGTGGCGAGCTTGTCGATCTGCTCGGGGGTGAGCTCGTGCCGGACCTTCGCGAAGTAGCCCTCGTAGGTGCGTATCCGGCCCGCCTTGGATGGGTAGCCCACCTTGTAGATCCGGTCGATCCGGCCCGGCCGCAGCAGTGCCTCATCCAGCGCCTCGGGGAGGTTGGTGGCCATCATGACCAGGATCCGGTACTTCGGCGGCGGCTTGGGCCGCATGCCGAGCGTCCGCCGGACGACGCGGTTGACGAAGCCGCGCGGCTTCTTGAGCCCGGACAGTTCGGTGAGCAGGGCCTCCAGCGTGCCCATGCCGCCGCCGCCGCCGCCCATGCCCATGCCCATGATCTGCTTGTTGCGGCGGGTGTCCGGCTCCTCGCCGGCCGACGACAGCGCCCGCTGGGCGAGGAACCACTGCACATCGTGCGACAGATAGGAGAAGCCGTGGCAGCCGCCCGCCTGCCAGGCCGCGGGGGTGGCGCGGCCGCCGGGGACGGGCGGGCCGCCCTGGGCCAGCGCCCCGCGGCGGCCCAGCGAGTCGGCCTCGTCGAAGAAGACGATCACGCCGCCGTAGCGAAGGGCCAGCCGGCGCAGCTTCCGGAAGAGCGACTTCACCTTCAGGATCCCGACGCCCATGAACATGTTGATGAACGCGCCCGGGTCCACGAACACGTAGGGCCTTCCGGTCTCACCGGCCACCGCCTCGGCCATCAGCGTCTTGCCGGTGCCGGGCGGGCCCCAGAGCAGGATGCCGCCTGGCACATAGCCGCCGCGGGACTCGATCTGCTCGGGGTCCTCAAGGTACAGGATGTTCTCCTTGACCTTCTCCAGCACGTTGTCCTGGCCCCACACGTCGGTGAACCGGGTCTTGATGTCGTCCGGGTAGTAGACGTCCACTCCGCCGCGGGACAGGAACCAGAAGATCGCGGCGAACTGGAGCACTACGAACAGCAGGATCGCGAAGATCTGCAGTATGAACGGCAGCGCGTGCCAGACGTACGCCGGGATGTGCAGCAGGGCCAGTACCGGGTTGGTGTGTGTCACCTTCCCAGCCACGACCGCGACCACGGCGATCCAGAAGACCCAGGTGAGCAGTCGCCAGAAGCGGAACCTGGTCCAGGCGGACAGCCTGCGGTCGGTCATCCGCTCCCAGCCGCCGAAGAAGGTCCGGGTCCAGAAGCGGTGATAACCGGCCCAGTGCTCGCTGATCAGGAAGTGCACCTGGCGCACGATCTCGAGGGCGATCAGGGCGAAAACCCACCACCCCGCCTTGGCCTCGATCCGCATCGCGTCCTTGAACCCGACGATCGGGTCGGACGCCATCACGGACCAGACCAGGACGAACCACACCAGTACCAGCAGGATCAGGAACTTCACCCGGTCCCAGAGCGGGAGCGGCTTGCGGGTCGGCCTGTCGTCGTCCCGTGGCCGCCCGCCTGGCGGCCGCAGTCCGTCCGGAGCGCCTGCCCGGGCCATTGTCATCGTGGGCTCCTCACCGGGAAGGAATTCATAACCGTGTTCACCGTGCCGGGGTCAGCCGCGCTGGGCTCGCCTAGCCGTGGCATCAGGACCCTCCTCCTACCGTGAACGAATTGACGACGCCAGAGATCTGCGAGTAGCTGGCGGCGAAGCAGGTCGCCGAGCATTGCACGAGCAAGAAGTACAGCTTGGTGGTCGCGGGATTGACCAGGACGGTCAAGTCGAACGTCTCCGGCGTGGCGCCGAGGTCGTAATCGAATATCTCGCGGATGCCCCGGTCGTTATTGCTATCTGTGATCACCTGATCGCTGAGGGACGCAAAACCGGAGAGCTCCTCGTGGGCGGCAGCGGCGGCGCTGCGCGCCGACGCGGTCACCGGAAGCAGCAGGTCGCGCATGCCGTTGAACGAGATGCCGTTGCGCTCGGCCGATGACAGGCTCAGCACGCTCGCGTACGCGACCGGGCTGGCCGTCGCCGAGAAGACGTGCTCGACCGATGGCTGCCTGGACGAATCGTAGGCCGCCGACCACAGGTAGCTGCCTTCCTGGGTGGACGTGCCCTCCGCCGACTGCAGGCTGGACTCGTTCACCTGGTGCCAGCTGGGGGGCACCTTGAAGTAGGCGTTGTCAGCGGAGTCCGACACGTAGGTGTACTGAGGAGCCAGGCTGCACCCGGCGGCCGACAACCCGACGATCACCAGCGCCGCGACACGGAACAGATGCCGCAGTCTCACGGAGCGCCCTCCCCCGGTCGGAGCGTGGCCACTCATCGGTTCACGAGCCGTCCCGCCTACCGGTTCATGAAAGGTACTTCTTCGAGTATGAAGGCCGGCCACCCCTTAGCGCCATTCCCGATGCCGCCGGCCCGCCTTGCTGCCTGCCCGCGCACGCGCGCAGCCGGGCATTCCGCATTAGGCTGCGGGCATGACTTCCCGTTCACTCGTCGTCAAGGTCACCGCGGGCAAGGACGACCAGGAACGTTGCAACCAGGCCTTCACCGTGGCCGCGACGGCGGTCGCCAGCGGGCTGCAGGTGTCGCTCTGGCTGACCGGGGAGGCGGCCTGGTTCGCCCTGCCCGAGCGCGCCGACGACGTGGCGCTCCCGCACGCGGCGCCGCTCGGGCAGCTCCTGGCCAAGGTCCTGGAGGAAGGGACGGTGACCGTCTGCTCCCAGTGCGCGTCGCGCAGGGACATCACCGCCGACGACACGATCGAGGGCATCCGCATCGCCGGGGCATCCACGTTCCTGGCGGAGATCATGGCCGACGGCGCGCAGGCGCTCGTGTACTGAACGGCCCGCGCCCGGCTCACCCCGCGGCCGCGGCGAGCCGCTCCTCGCGCAGCCGGCGGGCCCATTCCTCGTCGGCACCTGGCAGCGCGGCCAGCGGGCCGGCCACCCAGGAGAGCAGCAGGTCCGCCAGGCCCGGGTTGCGCACAAGCACCGGGCCGTGCAGGTAGGTCCCGACCACCTTCCCCGCGTACGCGCCCTCGGTGCCATCGCCGTTGCCCACACCGGCGGTGACCCGTGCCAGCGGGCGGGCTCCCCGGCCCAGCCTGGTCACCCCCTGATGGTTCTCGAACCCGGTGAGCCTGGGCACGCCGAGCTCGGGATCCACGTCGGCCACGATCTCGCCGACCCCGCGGCGCTCGCCCCGCCCGCTCCGGATGTCCAGGATCCCGAGCCCGGGAACCGGCTCGCCCTCGCTGCCGCCGAACTCGGCGCCGATCACCTGGTAGCCGGCGCACACGGCCAGGACCACGGCCCCGGCCTCGGCGGCCGCGTTCAGGCCGCCGTCGGCGCGCAGCCGCCGCGCGGCGAGGATCTGCGGCAGGTCCTCGCCCCCGCCCATGAGGTAGATGTCGCCGCCGCGGGGCACCGGCTTGTCGGCGTTCACCGTCACGGCCTCGGTCGCGATCCCGCGGAGCCTGGCCCGGCGCTGGAGCACGAGCAGGTTGCCGCGGTCCCCGTAGGTGCTGAGCAGATCTGGGTAGACCCACACCAGGCGCAGGCTGCTCGGGCCCCGGCGGCGCCTGCCCGGCCGCCTGGCCCGCTCCGGACCTGGCTGCGCCGGCTCCGGCGCGCGGTGGCGCGGGGTCATCTCATTGCCTCCCTCGCGGTGCGTCGCGCCGGAGGCGCGCCACTGAGCACCTCGCCGCTGGAGTCACTGGGCCCGGCCCAGGGCGTTGCGGATCTGCTGGAAGGCGGTGTAGTTGGCGATCACGTCCAGCGGGCCGGGCGGCACCTGCGCCACGGCGTCGTCGACGCCGTCCGCCAGCCGGAACTCGACCTGGTCGGCTTCCAGCCTGACCGCGAGGTCGGTCCGGCGCTCCCCGGCCACCAGCACCTGGCGGCCGCGCAGCAGCCGGTAGTCCACGTCCCACAGCCACGAGGTGTCCTTGCCGTCCGGCACCCGCGCGTTGACCGCCAGCAGCACCGGCGTGGGCGCGGGGGCGAGAACGTCGAACGCCTCCAGCCAGCCGGCCGGGTTCTTGGCCAGCAGCAGCCGCAGCCGCCGCCCGTCCCGCTCCAGCTGGGTGTACCGGCCGGCCACCGACGTCACCCTGCGCAGCCTGGGCAGCGCCTGGCCCACGCCCGCGCCGAAGAAGTCCGCCACCGCGAGCGCGACCACCGCATTCGCCCGGTTGGCCCGCCCCGGCAGGGCGAGCGACAGCTGCCAGACCCGGCCGGACGGGTCGATGACCGCGCCGCCGTCGAGCAGCCACCTGGTCGCCGGCCTGGCGAAGCCGCATTCCGCACAGCGCCAGTCCAGCTCGTCCCTGAGCAGGTGCGACCCGCATTCCGCGCAGCACCAGGAGTCCTCGTGCCAGCGCTGCCCGGCCGCGACCCAGGTGACCCGCTTCGCCGCGCTCGCCGCCCACGCGATCAGCGGGTCGTCGGCGTTGGCGACCACGTAGCAGTCCGGGACGTCGGCCAGCGCCTCCCGCCAGCGCCTGGCCACCAGCCAGATCTCGGCCGCCCGGTCCATCTGGTCCCGGCTCAGGTTGAGCAGGGCGACCACCCTGGGCGCGGTCACCTCGATCATGGCGGGCAGGTACCGCTCGTCAACCTCGAGGACGCCGTACGGCGCGTCCGGGGCCCGGCCGAGCGCGGACGCCAGCCCGGCCTCCATGTTCGCGCCGAACGCGTTGGTGGCGACCTGCTGGCCGAGCGCGCCGATCGCGGCGGTGATCAGCCTGGTCGTGGTGGTCTTCCCGTTCGTCCCGGTGACCAGCACGATCTGGCGGCCGATCGCGAGCAGCCTGAGCAGGTCAGGGGCCATCCGCAGGCCCACGACGCCGCCGATCACCGAGCCGTCGCCGCGTCCCGAGATCCGCGACATCCGTCCAGCGGCGCCGCCGATCGTGGTGGCCAGGCGCGCACGAAGCGGAAGCTTCCCCATGGCCGCCGATGCTATCCGGGAGCGCTGCGCGCCGCAGCGGCCGAAGGCGGCGCTGCCGCGGCCGCGAGGTCATCGCTTCCCACGATGAACCGGCGGGGCCAGCTCAGCACGGTCTCCAGCCAGCCCACGATGCCCATCTCGCCTGCTGCCTGGCGCAGCTGGCCGCGGTGGCTCACGCCGATCACCACCGCGGCAAGGTCGTCGGCGAAGCCGTGCTGCTCGTCCTCGCCGAGCAGCACGGTCCAGGCCGGCGCCCGGTTGCGGGCGAGCTCCATCGACAGCGGGTGCCTGCGCAGGCCGGTGACGCGCTGCCCGACCCGCAGCCCTGGCCCGTCGGCCAGGCCGCGCAGGGGGTAGTCCAGCGGCGGCGCCGCGGCGAACGGGTCCGGCTGGTCGCTGCCGAACGGGCACACCCGCTCCACCTCGTGCAGCCACTGCACCTGGGGGATCACCCAGTCAGGCCCGGGCGGGGCCCCGGCGCCCTTGCCGCCGTCCAGGAGCCGCAGCGCGGCGCCTGCCGTGGCGGCCGCCAGGTCCTTCGGGTCGTAGTGGGCCCGGACCGCGAGCGCCCGGCCGCGCAGCGACCTGTCCACCGCCGTCGCCAGCAGGCACTCGCGCAGCCGCTGGTCGAGCTCCGCCCACCGGGACCGCAGCGCCGCGGGGACCACCGGCAGCGGCCGGTTGGTCAGGTACGCGAGCACGAGAGCCTCGGCCCAGATCCGCAGCCAGGCGTCCTCGGGCGCGGCCGCGAGCAGGTCGGCGGCGCGCAGCTCGAGCAGGTTGCAGGCGCGGCCGGACACGCACACCGGGCCGCAGGCGGCGGAGCGCCTGCCGCGGACCGGGACCGAGCGGTCGTGCGGCTGCTCCAGCCGCTCCTTGGCGCCGCCGAACGGGACCCGGATCCGCAGCGGCCGGTCCATGCCGTCGGCGAACACCGCGGCCATGCCCGGCCGCAGCGAAACCACCTGCCGCGACTGCTCCTCGTCCAGGTTCATCGTCGCGCCCACGACCTCACGGTCATCGTGCGCCGGCAGCCGGTGCAGCACCTTGAGCGCGGTGTTCTTCACCACATCGGGGAGCAGCTTGGCCGGGATCTGCTCCACGACGAGGATCCCCTCGCCGTAGGCGCGGATCTCCGCGAGCAGGCTGGCGAACAGCTCGACGGCATGCGCGCTCGCGCCCTCCCTGCTGGCGCGCAGCAGCCGGTGCGCCTCCTCGATGACGATCACGTGCGCAAGGCCGTCGGCCGGGCCGGTGCGCGCGCGCATCCGCAGGTGCTCGACCAGCCTGATGATCAGCGTGCCGATGAGGAACGCCTTGTCCTCGTCGTTGGCGACGTCCTCGATCGCCAGCACCACGTTGCGGCGCAGCAGCTCGGCGATGTCCGCGGGGTGCCCGCCCTCGAAGAACCGGCCGGCCGAGCCGGTCCGCAGCGACCGCAGCCGCACGTCGACGAACCCGCGCACGTCGGCCTGCAGCTCCCGGCCGTACCCGACGTCCTCGATCACCTCGAGCGCCGTCTGCTGCAGCTGGGCCAGGGTGGGGACCGCGGGGTCGGATCGCGCGCCGGGCCGCCCGCCGCCGGTCACCGGGTCCCAGCCGCAGCCCTCGTAGACCCGCTGCAGCGCCTGCGAGATGATCTGCGGGAACGGCTCCCTGGCCTCGAACGCGGCGAGGAACAGGGCGCGCACCATGTCGATGTGCGCCTGCACCGGGTAGCCGGGCTCGGGCTCCAGGGGATTCACCGACAGCGGCACGGCCGCGGGGTCGGACGGGTTGATCACGGTCACGTACCCCGAGCCCGCGATCCGGCCCGCCATGGCCGCGTACTCGGACTTGACCGGCTCGATCGCCAGCCACGGTATCCCGGCCCCGGTCAGCTGCTCCAGCATGTGCCGGACGGTCTGCGACTTCCCGGCGCCGGTGGCCCCGGTGATGAACGCGTGCCGGTTCAGGGTGGCGAGCGGGACCCGGAACGTGCCGACCCTGCGGTCCTGGCCGTCCAGGATCGCGCCCAGCTCGATCGCGCTGTCGCCCCTGACGGCGCCGTCCGCGACGGGGGTCTCGGGCCCGCCCGCGGCCTCGCTCATGGTCTCGCTGGTCACGTCGAACGAGGTCGGGTCCAGCACCCGCACGCCGGGAACCTCGCCGCGGGGCAGCCCGGTGAGCGCGGCCAGCGCGCCGGCCGTGGCGGCGAACGGCACCTGGGCCCCGTCCACCGGGTCGGCCAGCTTGGCCGCGAGCGCGTCGGCCAGGTCGCGCGGCTCTTCGGCGCTGCGCAGCCGGTACGGATGCGCGGCGAGGTCGGCCGAGCCGACCAGGACCGGCGCGATCAGCCGCAGTTCCTGCTCGGTCGCCGCCCCGGCGAGAACCCGAACATTCCACAGGCCGGCCTCCCGGAACGCGTCCAGCTCGGCGAGGCGGCGCTCGGCGCGGCTGGCGTCGAAGCGGGAGTGCTCCTCGTCGTAACGCCGCAGCACGTTCAGCTGCCGGCGCAGCTCGGCGATCTCGGTGTCGATGGCCTCCGACGGCTCGGCCACCACCAGCCAGCCGAACGGCCTGGACATGAGCGTCACCAGCGCCGACTCGAACAGCGTCGGGTGCCTGCCCGCCTGGTCGTCGCCGCGGCGCCCGTCGCCGCGCGGCAGCCCGCCGCGACCCAGGTAGCCCATGGCCGCGTCCACGGTCATCTGTGGCGTATCCCAGCCGAGCGGCGGGGCCTGGCGACCCGGGCAGGGCGCCCAGACCAGGCGGTCGAGGTCGGTCAGCAAGCTCCCCGGCATCGGCACGCCGCGGGCGCCCCACGGGAACAGCAGCTCCTTCGGCTCGAACAGCCCGCTCGGCTGGATGACGTCCCGGGCCTCGAGTGCGCCCCCCGCCCCGGCCAGCAGGCTCGGCTCGACGGCCCGGTTGCCCCGGCCCCGGGCGACCGGCCGGTCCGGCTCGATGACCCGGCTCGGCTCCCCGCCCACCTCCCCTTCCCCGTTCACCGGGCCCGGGCCGATGATCCGGCTG
>JASHPR010000037.1 GCA_030038015.1 Streptosporangiaceae bacterium | reverse complement strand
TCCCTGGTGACGGCGCCGTCGGCGCGCAC
Source organism: Streptosporangiaceae bacterium (assembly GCA_030038015.1). Lineage (GTDB taxonomy): Bacteria > Actinomycetota > Actinomycetes > Streptosporangiales > Streptosporangiaceae > JASHPR01. The sequence continues at coordinate 15,848 of JASHPR010000037.1, read as the reverse complement.
CTCGGCGTAGTCACGGACGCGCCGCAGCAGGCGGTTGGCGATCCGCGGCGTGCCCCGCGAGCGCAGCGCGAGTTCCTCGATGCCGCCGTCGTCGATCCGCACGCCGAGCAGCCCCGCCGACCTGGCGACGATCACCCCGAGTTCCCCGGGCTCATAGAAGTCCAGGTGCGCCGTGAAGCCGAACCGGTCACGCAGCGGCGCGGGCAGCAGCCCGGCCCGCGTGGTCGCCCCGACCAGCGTGAACGGCGCGATCTCCAGCGGGATCGTGGTCGCCCCCGGGCCCTTGCCGACCACCACGTCGACCCGGAAGTCCTCCATCGCCAGGTAGAGCATCTCCTCGGCGGGCCGGGCGACCCGGTGGATCTCGTCGATGAACACGACCTCACCCTCGCTGAGCGTGGACAGCACGGAGGCCAGGTCGCCCGCGCGCTCGATCGCCGGGCCGCTGGTGATCCGCAGCGGCGCGCCGAGCTCGGCAGCGATGATCATCGCGATCGTGGTCTTGCCCAGCCCGGGCGGGCCCGACATCAGCACATGGTCGGGCGGCCTGCCGCGGCGCAGCGCGCCCTCCAGGACCAGGGAGAGCTGCTCGCGCACCCGGGTCTGGCCGACGAGCTCAGCCAGCCGCCTGGGCCGCAGCGCGCCCTCGATCACCCGGTCATCGGCGTCCGCGATCGCGGACACCACCCGCTCCTCGCCCGCCCGCCGCGGCCCGTTGCCGGTCACGACCGCCCCAGCACCCGCAGCGCCGCCCGCAGCGCCGCGGCGACGTCGACGGGCGCTTCCGGTGACTCCGCCGCGCCGCCGGCCAGCTCCGGCTCCACCGCGGCGATCGCCTGGTCGGCCTCGCGGGCCAGCCAGCCAAGGCTCACCAGGCCCGCCCGCACCTGCTCGCGCCATGGGGCCGCAGCACCCCCGGCACCCCGGCCGCCACCCTGAACGGTTAGGTCCGCGGGCGGGCCAAGCCGGCCGGCCAGCTCGAGTACGATCCGCTGGGCTCCCTTCCTGCCGATGCCGGGAACCGTGGTCAGCGCGGCCAGGTCCTCGGTCGCCACGGCACGGCGCAGCGCGTCGGGGCTGAGCACGGCCAGCATCGCGAGCGCCAGCCGGGGGCCGACGCCGGTCGCGGTCTGCAGCAGCTCGAACGTAGCCCGCTCGTCCTCGGTGGCGAAGCCGTACAGGGTCAGCGCGTCCTCCCGCACCACCAGCGAGGTGGCCACCCTGGCCCGCTCGCCGGGGCGGAGCCCGGCCAGGGTGCCCGGCGTGCACTGCACGAGCAGCCCGACCCCGCCGACGTCGATCACCGCGCCGTCCGGTGCCACGGCGGACACGGTCCCGTTCAAGTGCGCGATCATGTCATCCTCCTGCGGTGCCGCGGGCGGCGGGCGCGGCGGTGAGGCGGCGGTGCGGGACGCCCCGCCACAGGTGGCAGATGGCGAGCGCCAGCGCGTCGGCCGAGTCGGCGGGCCGCGGGGGGTCGCTCATCGCCAGCAGGCGGGTCACCATGTGGGTGACCTGGGGCTTGCCGGCCCGGCCGCTGCCGGTGACCGCCGCCTTGACCTCGCTGGGCGTGTGCAGGGCCACCGGCAGGCCGCGGCGCGCCGAGCACACGATCGCGACCGCGCCCGCCTGCGCCGTGCCCATGACGGTGCGCACGTTGTGCTGGCTGAACACCCGCTCGACCGCGACCGCGTCCGGCCGGTAGTCGGTCAGCCACCGCTCCACCTGCTCCTCCAGGGCAAGCAGGCGCCGGCCGATCTCATCCGCCGCGCTGGTGCCGACCACGCCGGTGGCCACCAGCGCCAGCCTCCGCCCCGGCTCGCCGTCGATCACCCCGAACCCGCACCTGGTGAGGCCGGGGTCCACGCCGAGCACGCGCATGTGGCTCACCATCCCGGTTCACGGACGAACACCTGTTCGGACGTGACATTACCGGCTCGGCGCCCGGCGGCGCCGCGACGCGCCCGGCGTGTCGCCGGCCGGTCAGAAGCTGTCGAGCAGGAACGCCTGCCCGGCGAACGCCGTGTCGAGCGCCTCGTCAGCGCTGGGGCCGCCGCCCGCGGCCAGCCCGGCGCGGCGCAGCGTGGCCATGGGGACGCCCGCGTAGAGCGCGGCGAAGCCGCGGGCGCCGAGCCGGGCCGGCGCGCCGGGCGGGACCTGCGGCGCGGCGCGGGTGAGTTCCCCCTTGCCACCGCTGACCTCCAGCGTCCAGTGGCCAGCGTTCGCCGGGAGCTGCGCGTCGTCGATCCGCAGCCCGACCGCGAGCCCCGCCGCCGCGGGGAAGCCCCGGGCGGCGATCGCCGCTGGCGCGTCCACGACCCGCATCATCCATGACCAGCGGCTCACCAGGCGGACGTCGGGCTCGCGGGTCAGCCAGGCGACGGGGTCGTCCGGGCCCACCACCGCGCGGACCTGCCTGGCCAGCGGGGCGTGCGAGCCCACGGTCGACCACAGCGCGCGGGTGGTCTCCGCCGACCCGGCGAGCGCCACCCGAACCGACATCTCGTCGTGCCCCTCGTGCCAGCCATAGGCGAGGAAGCCGTCAGCCGCCAGGTAGCAGAACAGGTTCTCGTCAGACAGCCACCGGCGCCGGACCGTGGCCGCGTCGTACGTCGCCGGGCCGCAGTGCCTGGCCGACTCGTGCACGGCGCCGATGATGCCGATGACCTCGCCGGCGTCGCCGGGGCCCGCGCGGCGCAGGCCCGGCGGGTCCTGCAGCGGCTGCGCGGGGCCGTCCGCCGGCAGCAGCGAGGCGAGCGAGCGAGCCGCGATCACCGCCCGGTACAGCCCTCCGCCGAGCTCCCAGCCCAGCGACCGGTAGAGCGGCGCGGTGGCCGGGTAGAGCACGGACAGCGGGTAGCCGCGGTCGGCGATCACCCGCAGCAGCTCGGTCATCAGCGCGCGGCCGATGCCGCGGCCGCGCTGCTCGGGCGCGACCTTGACCCCGCCGACGCCCGCCATCCGCACCGCCCGGCCGTGCCACCACTGGCGCATGTCGTGGAACATGGCCACGGCCACCGGCTGCGGGCCGTCGAACGCGGCGAGGTACCTGCCGCCCGCGGCGGCTTCCCTGGCGTCGGCCAGCCGGTCCGCCCGGCCCGCCTCGGTCACCGGGCCGAACGCCCGCCGGGTCAGGTCGACCTCGACCTCGAGGTCGGCGGCCGGCCCCAGCTGGCGGATCTCCACCGGTCAGCCCAGGTGCTCCAGCACCTCGTCGGATACCGAGTAGTTCGCGTACACGTCCTGCACGTCGTCGGAATCCTCGAGGGCCTCGATCAGCCGGAACACCCGCCTGGCCTGGTCCTCGTCCAGCGGCACCTCCACCGACGGCAGGAACGCGGCCTCGGCCGACTCGTAGTCGATCCCGGCCTGCTGCAGCGCGGTGCGCACCGCGACCAGGTCGTGCGGCTCGCTGACCACCTCGAACGAGTCGCCGAGGTCGTTGACCTCCTCGGCGCTTGCGTCCAGCACCGCGGCGAGCACGTCGTCCTCGGTGACCCCGCTGGCCTTGCTGACGATCACCACGCCCTTGCGGTTGAACAGGTACGAGACCGAGCCGGGGTCGGCCATGGACCCGCCGTTGCGGGTGAGCGCCGTGCGGACGTCGGCCGCGGCCCGGTTCCTGTTGTCGGTGAGGGTCTGCACCAGCACCGCGACCCCGCCCGGGGCGTACCCCTCGTAGGTGACGGTCTCATAGGTCGCGCCGCCGCCCTCGAGGCCGGCCCCGCGGCGGACGGCCCGGTCGATGTTCTCGTTCGGGACCGAGTTCTTCTTCGCCTTCTGGATGGCGTCGTACAGCGTGGGGTTGCCGGCCGGGTCGCCGCCGCCGGTCCTCGCTGCCACCTCGACGTTCTTGATCAGCTTGGCGAACAGCTTGCCCCGCTTGGCGTCGACGACGGCCTTCTTGTGCTTGGTGGTTGCCCACTTGGAGTGGCCGCTCATGATCGTTCCCTTACCATCTCTACAAAAAGCTTGTGGATCCGCAGGTCTGGCGTGAGCTCGGGGTGGAACGCGGTGGCCAGCGCCGGACCCTGGCGGACCGCGACGATCCTACCGGTGCGGGACTCGGTCGCGATGATCTCGACGTGGTCGCCCACCTGCTCGACCCAGGGCGCGCGGATGAACACCGCCCTGAACGGGGGGCCGCCGATCCCGGTGAGCGTGACGTCGCTCTCGAACGAGTCGACCTGGCGGCCGAACGCGTTCCGCCGCACCACCATGTCGATGGCGCCGAGCGTCTCCTGGCCCTCGACCCCGTCCACCACCCGGTCCGCCAGCATGATCATCCCGGCGCACGAGCCGAACGCGGGCATCCCCGATGCCAGCCGCTTGCGCATCGGCTCCATCAGGTCGAAGATCACCGCCAGCTTCCACATCGTGCTGGACTCCCCGCCGGGGATCACCAGGCCCGCCACCTCATCCAGCTCGGCCGGCCTGCGCACCGGCACCGGCCGCGAGCCGGCCGCGCGGAGCGCCCTGAGGTGCTCGGCGACGTCTCCCTGCAGCGCGAGCACGCCAACAACCGGGGCTGTGCTGCCCGGGGGGACGACCCCCCGGGCCCCCCCAGAAACCCGCTCGGGCCGGCCGGCCGGCCCTCGCCGTCGGCTATCAGGGGCGTCACCGGGGACGGTCACGAACATCACTCCAGGCATGCATGCGGTCTGGACCGAGATCAACCATCCACAATCAACGCGATCACCCGTCGCGCTCTTCCCTGTGCCTTCCGGTGGGCAAACATACGGCCATGACACACGCGTGGACGCCGAGCGGGGGCCCGCCGATGATCGGGCGGCCCGGCAGCGGCCTGGTCACCCTGCTGGAAGAAACCACATTCTGCATCAGCGAGGCGTCCGGTGACATCGTGCCGGGCGGCGCGCAGGGCCTCTTCTTCCGCGACACCAGGTTTCTCAGCCGGCTGGAGCTGCGGCTCGACGGCGAGCTGCCCGAGCCGGTGGCGGTGCAGCCGAACGACCCGTTCCGCTGCACGTTCCTGGCCCGCAGGCCACCGAGCCCGGTCAAGGCCGACAGCACGCTGCTGATCATCCGCAGGCGCTACGTCGGCAACGGCATGCGCGACGAGATCACGCTGCGCAACCTGGGGCGCGAGCCAGCGGCAGCGCACCTCACGGTGGCGGTGGGCAGCGACTTCGCTGACCTGTTCGAGGTCAAGGAAGGCCGGGACCACCACCACGACGACGACGTCGACATCAGCGCCGCCGACGGGACCCTGCGGCTGCGCTGCCGCCGCGGCGCCAACGTCGGGGTCGTGTCGGTCACCGGCACCGGCGACCCTTCCGTGGCGCCCGGGCTGCTCACCTGGCAGAGCGTCATCAAGCCGGGCACCTGCTGGACCGTCTCCATGCAGGTCACCCCGACCCTGGACGGCACCGACGTGGTCCCGCACTACACGGACGACCAGCCCGTCGAGGGCACCACCCCGGCCAAGCGGCTGGCCGACTGGCGCCGCCGCAGCCCGCTGCTGCTGACATCGGACGAGCGGGTGGCGGCCACCTTCGCCACGTCCACCGAGGACGTTGGCTCGCTGCGGATCTTCGGGCGGGGCCCGGGCGAGCGGGGCGAGCAGGCCGAGCATGCGGTCATCGCGGCCGGGGCGCCGTGGTTCATGACCCTGTTCGGCAGGGACTCCCTGCTCACCTCGTGGATGCTGCTCCCGATCGACCTGTCGCTCGCGCTGGGCACGCTGCGCACCCTGGCCAGCCTGCAGGGCCAGCGGGAGAACCCGCTGACCGAGGAGGAGCCAGGGCGGATCCTGCACGAGACCAGGTCCGGCCGGGACGCCTCGCTCGCCCTCGGCGGCGGCAGCGTCTACTACGGCACCGCCGACGCGACGCCGCTGTTCGTCATGCTGCTCGGCGAGCTGGCCCAGTGGGGGCTGCCCGCGGACGTGGCCGACGAGCTGCTCCCCCATGCCGACCGGGCACTCGAGTGGATCGTCTGCTATGGCGACAGGGACGGCGACGGGTTCGTCGAGTACCAGCGGGCCACCGATCAGGGCCTGGTCAACCAGGGCTGGAAGGACTCCTTTGACGGCATCACGTTCGCCTCAGGGCAGATCGCCGAGCCGCCGATCGCGCTCGCCGAGGTCCAGGGGTACGTGTACGCCGCCTACCAGGCCAGGGCCCACCTGGCGCACGAGCGCGGCGAGGCCGAGGCCGCGCGGCACTGGACGGAGCAGGCCCGCAGGCTGAAGCGCGACTTCAACCGGGCGTTCTGGCTCCCGGACCGCGGCTACTTCGCGCTCGGCCTGGACGGCGCCAAGCGCCCCATCGACGCGCTCGGCTCGAACATGGGCCACTGCCTGTGGACCGGGATCGTGGACAGGGACAAGGCGGCATCGGTGGCCGGGCACCTCACCAGCAGGCAGATGTTCTCCGGCTTCGGCATCCGGACCCTCGCCACCAGCATGACCGCCTACAACCCGATGAGCTACCACAACGGCTCGGTATGGCCGCACGACAACGCGATCTGCGCGGCCGGGCTGATGCGCTACGGGTTCGTCCCGCAGGCGCAGCAGGTCGCCACGGGCATCCTGGAGGCCGCCGACATGTTCGGCAACAGGCTGCCCGAGCTGTTCTGCGGCTTCGACCGCGGCGACTTCGCGGCCCCGGTGGCCTACCCGACCTCGTGCTCGCCTCAGGCGTGGGCGGCGGCGGCGCCGTTCCTGCTGCTGCGGACGCTGCTCAGGTTCGACCCCGCCGCCCCCTCCGGGAAGGTGTGGTGCTCCCCGGAGGTGCCCGCGCGGCTGCTGCCGCTGCGCGTGGAGGGGCTGCGCATCGGCGGCGGCACGCTGGCCGTGGACGTCTCGCGTGGCGACTGGCGGATCGACGGGCTGCCGCCCGGCCTGAAGCTGATCCGGCACCCCCGCAGCCCGCTGGCCGCGCTGCCCGGTGAGCGCCGCCCCGCGGCGGCCGACGGGGCCGCCCGGCCCTCGGCCGCGGCCCGCTGAACGCCGTTTTTCCGGCTGCGCCCCGCAGCCGCCGGTCCCGGCGCCGAACCGCCGAACGTTGTTCACTAAATGTAACGCAGTGATTGCAGTTAGTGACGAAAAAGGTTTCCGGCTGGTTCCCCTGGGAAGATCATCTTCCGTGCTGGGACACCGAGAATGCCGCCGTGGTCGGGCGCGCAGACGAGGAGGAAGGCAGTGTGCTCAGCAGTGTTCACGCCTGACTTTGCCGCTCCGCTACGTATCGCGATGGTGGCGCCGCCGTATTTCGACGTCCCCCCGCCGGCCTACGGCGGCGTGGAGTCGGTCGTCGCCGACCTGGTCGACGACCTCGCGGCCCGGGGCCACGAGGTCACACTCATCGGCGTCGGGAAGCACCTGACCGGAGCCCACCGGTTTATACCGCTCTGGCCGGACCCGCAGAGCGACCGGCTGGGCGAGCCGTTCCCGGAGGTCGTGCACGCGGCGAGGGTCGCCGAGGTGCTTGACGGCCTCGACGTCGACGTGGTCCACGACCACACGCTGGCGGGCCCGCTGCTGGGCCGCGGGACGCGCGTGCCCACCATCATCACGGTGCACGGCCCGGTGATCGGCGACGAGGGCGAGTACTACCGCGCGCTCGGCCGGTCGGTCCGGATGGTCGCCATCTCTGAGTCGCAGCGCTCGCACGCGCCCGAGCTGCCCTGGGCGGCGACCGTGCACAACGCCATCCGGGCGAGCACCTTCCCGTTCCGCGCCGACAAGGAGCCATTCGCCCTGTTCCTCGGCCGGATGAACATGACCAAGGGCCCGCACCTGGCGATCGACGCGGCCAGGGCCGCGGGCCTGCCCATCGTGCTCGCGGGCAAGTGCAGCGAGCCCGTGGAGCTGGCCTACTTCGAGCGCGAGATCAAGCCCAGGCTGGGCAGCGACACCGAGATCTTCGGCGTCGCCGACGCAACCGCCAAGCGCGACCTGCTGTCGCGGGCCTGCGCGCTGCTGTTCCCGATCTGCTGGGAAGAGCCGTTCGGCCTGGTCATGATCGAGGCCATGGCCTGCGGCACGCCCGTGGTCGCGCTGCGGCGCGGCTCGGTGCCTGAGATCGTGGTCGACCGCGTGACCGGGATCATCACCGACAGCCCGGACCAGATGCCTGGCGCGATCGCCCAGGCCAGGCAGCTCGACCCGGCGGCATGCCAGGCGCACGTGGCCGCCAGGTTCACCACGGAGCTGATGGCGGCCCGGTACGAGGACGCCTACCGGCGGGTGCTCGCCGAGGCAGCGCTGGCGGCCGGGGAAGGGGCAATGAAGCGGGAAGGGGAGGCGAGTGGGAGGTGGGGCGCGCCCGCGGGCCGGCCGCCGGTTGCAGGCCGGCCGCTGCCCGCCGGGCTGTCCGCGCTCACGCCGCGGCAGTCACCAGCCCCGGCTGGCGTAGCGCTGCTCGGGCGGGAGCGTGTCCAGGTTGATCCCCACCATGGGCTCGCCAAGCCCTCGCGACACCTTGGCGACGACGTCGGGGTCGTCGTGGAACGTGGTCGCCTTCACGATGGCGGCGGCCCGGGCGGCGGGGTTGCCTGACTTGAAGATGCCGGAGCCGACGAACACACCGTCGGCTCCGAGCTGCATCATCATCGCCGCGTCCGCTGGGGTGGCGATCCCGCCCGCGGTGAACAGCACGACCGGCAGCTTGCCCGCCGCCGCGACCTCGGCAACAAGCTCGTAGGGCGCCTGCAGTTCCTTGGCCGCGCTGTAGAGCTCCTCGCCGGGCAGCCCTGACAGCCGGCCGATCTCGCCCCGGATCAGGCGCATGTGCCTGGTCGCCTCGACGACGTTGCCGGTGCCGGCCTCGCCCTTCGACCTGATCATGGCGGCGCCCTCGGCGATGCGTCGCAGCGCCTCCCCCAGGCTGGTCGCGCCGCACACGAACGGGACGGTGAACCCCCACTTGTTGACGTGGTGCGCCTCGTCGGCCGGCGTCAGCACCTCCGACTCGTCGATGTAGTCGACGCCGACCGCCTGCAGCACCTGGGCCTCGACGAAGTGCCCGATCCGGCACTTGGCCATGACCGGGATCGACACGGCGGCGATGATCTTGTCGATCATGTCGGGGTCGCTCATCCTGGCCACCCCGCCCTGGGCCCTGATGTCGGCCGGCACCCGCTCCAGCGCCATGACCGCAACGGCGCCCGCGTCTTCGGCGATCTTGGCCTGGTCGGGCGTGACCACGTCCATGATCACGCCGCCTTTGAGCATGTCGGCCATGCCCCGCTTGACCCGGGTCGTCCCGGTCTGCGGAGCGGAACTGGAGGAACTTGAGACTGGGGTTGGCACAGGTACCTCTCACGGTCGTCGTCAGCCGATGTCCCAATGGTAGGCGCTCGGCGGCGACGAGCAGGTGGCCCTGACCTGGCGAGCCGGGGTCAGCCGGTCAGGTGCGGCATGTCGGCGCCCTGCGCGGCCTCACCGGTACCGACCAGGGAGTCTTCGATCTCGAAGAACTCCGGCAGCGGGGCGCCCCCCGCCAGCCGCAGCAGGCGCACCAGCGGGCGGCGGCGGGCGGCCCTGGTCGCGGCGACGGCGTCGTTGTAGAACTTCCTGGCCAGGAAGACCTGGTGGGCCGCGCTCTCCAGCTCGGTAAGCAGCTCGTCCGCGCCCTCGGTGCCGTTCAGCGAGGCACGGAACCCTGGCTGGCCGAAGACCGCGCGCAGCGCCCTGGTCAGGTCGCTCTCCGGCAGCTCCTGGCCGCTGCCCTGGCCGTTCTGGGCCGATCTCGCGTCGTGGGCCACGCTGGCCAGCAGCAGGCTGGTGGCCGGGTCCAGCAGCCCGGACGACGCGAACTCCAGCGCGACCGAGCTGCGCCGGACCAGGGCGACGTCCAGGGCCGCGCGGGCAGCCTCGAGCCTGGCGTGCAGCCGGTCCAGCCTGCCCGCGCGCCAGGACACGTACACGCCGAGCATCGCGACGACGACGACCACGATGATGGCGGCGATCACTGCGGGATCACCATCACACGGCCGGCCGCGGGCACGACGGCCTCGTAGACGGCCACCACGTCCCTGGCCACCACCGGCCAGTCGTACGCGCGCACCGCCGCCGACGCCGCGGCCGACAGCCCCGCCCGGAGCTCGGGCTGATCGAGCAGCCGCGCCGCGGCGGCGGCCAGCCCGGCCGCGTCCCCGGTCGCGAACAGCTCCCCGGCCTGGCCGCGCCGGAGCACCTGCCGGAAGGCGTCCAGGTCGCTGGCAACGATCGGGGCGCCAGCCGCCATCGCCTCGGCCAGCACGATGCCGAAGCTCTCACCGCCGGTGTTGGGCGCGCAGAAGACGTCAACCGAGTGGTAAACGCGCACCTTGTCGGCGTCGCTGACCTGGCCGAGCATCACGATCCGGTCCCGCAGCGCCGACGGCGTCCTCGCCAGCGCCTCGTCGGCGTCGCCGTGGCCGGCGACGAGCAGCCGCAGCCCGGGCCGCTCCGCGGCGAGCATCTCGAACGCGCGCAGCAGGATCGGAAAGCCCTTGCGCGGCTCGTCCATCCGGCCGAGGAAGCCGAGGGCGCCACCGGGACCCGGCCAGCCGGGCAGCGGGTCGGCCTTCTCGAACTTCCGCACCGAGACGCCGTTCGGGATCAGCACCGCGTCGCCGCCGAAATGCTCGACCAGCGTGGTGCGCGCCGCCTCGGACACGGCGATCCGCCCGCTGATCTTCTCCAGCGCCGACTGCAGGATCGGCCCCGCGGCGTGCATCGCCCGCGACCGCGGGATCGCGGTGTGCACGGTGGCCACGATCGGCCCGTCCGCCACCCAGCAGGCAAGCAGCGACAGGCTCGGCGCGGCCGGCTCGTGCACGTGCAGGACGTCAAACCCGCCCTCCTTGAGCCACCGGCGCACCCGGCCGGCGGACAGGAAGCCGAACGCGAGCCTGGCGACGGACCCGTTGTACGGGACGGGCACCGCGCGGCCGGCCGGGACGACGTAGCCAGGCAGCGGCGCGTCATCGTCGGCCGGCGAGATCACCGAGACCTGGTGACCGAGGTCGATCAGCGCCTCGGCCAGCCCCATGATGTGCTCCTGCACGCCGCCGGGGACGTCCCAGGTGTACGGGCAGACCAGGCCTACCTTCACCCCCCGGCCCTCCCCGGCCCGCCGTCCGTACCCGGCCTGCCCGCGGCCTCTGATCCGTCAGGCTCCCCGGCGGCCGCGGCTCTGGCCTCGGCCCTGGCCAGCCGCTCCGGGTCGAGGTCGGCGACGAACACCCGCTGCATCATGTGCCAGTCCGCCGGGTGCGCCCGGATGCCGGCCTCATAGGTGCGGGCGAGCTCCTGCGCCATCGTCCCCACCCTCTGCCGCCGGTCCCCCTCAGCGGGCACCGGCATCTCCTTGTCCACAAAGATCTTCAGCTGATCGCCGGAGTACCACAGCACGACCGGGAACAGCGCCGCTCCGGTCCGCTCGGCCAGCGCCGCGGCACCGCCCATCATCCGCGCCTTCTCCCCGAAGAAGTCCACCTCGGTCCCGGTGCCCGTGACGTCCCGGTCGGTGAGCAAGCAGACAACCTTGCCTGACCGAAGCCGATCGGAGAGCGTCGCGAACACGCTCACTATTCCCCCGCTGGCCGGCAGCACCTCCATGCCCAGCCCCTCGCGGAACCCGACGAACCTGTCATAGAGCGACTCCGGCCTCAGCCGTTCCTGCACGGTGGTGAACGAGTTCAGCTCCGCGGAGACGAACCACGCTCCCGCCTGGTCCCAGTTTCCCATGTGCGGCAGGGCAAAGATCACACCGCGTCCCGCGGCGAGGCAGTCCAGGGCGTCCGGGAGGTGGCCGGTGACCTCGGTCCGCTCGACCAGCCGCTCCCGGGAGACGACCGGGAGCCGGAACGCTTCCAGCCAGTACCGTGCGTAGTTACGCATCGACTCCCGGGACACGGCCCGCAGCTCGGCACCGGTCGCCTCCGGCCCGAGCACGCGCCGCAGGTTGCCCTCCAGGACCTGTATCTGCGGGCCCTGACGGCGCCAGGCGATGTCGGCGGCCTCCCGGAACGCCGACGCCGCCCACGACTCGGGAAGCCGGCACACGACCGACCAGCCAAGGCCGTAGCCCGCGGCGATAAGCCGCTCGCTCAATCCGGGCATTCGCGACCTCCCGAGTCCGGTGCGGCGACCTTACCGCCTTCCGCGGCCGCGGCGGCCTGCTTGCGCACCGCCAGAACCCGCTGCCCGAACGTGAACGCGCTCGCCGCGGCCACTGCCCAGAGCCCTGCGGGAAGGACATACGGTACGCCCAGGCCGGCCAGCCCGGCAGCGACAAGGGCGACGAGCAGCCGCTCCGACCGCTCGGCAATACCCACGTCGCAGCGCAGCCCCAGGCCCTCGGCGCGCGCCCGCGCGTACGACACGAGTGCCCCGGCCACCAGGCAGAACAGCGCGACCCCGGCCATCAGCCTGCTGTGCCCGCCGAGCACGAACCACGCGGCGAGGCCGCCGAACACCGCCGCGTCGCCGACCCGGTCGAGCGTGGAATCCAGGAATGCCCCGAACACACCGGTCGTGCCCTTGACCCGCGCAAGGGCGCCGTCGAGCATGTCGGCCATAACGAAAAACCAGCAGACCATAGTCCCGGCGAACAGATGACCCGTGGGGTACAGCGTGAGCGCGCTGGCCGACACCCCGATGGTGCCGGTGATCGTGAGCGCGTTCGGCGTGATCGGGGTGCGCGCGAGGGCGCCAGCCACCGGCTCCAGCAGCCGGGCGAGGGCGGGACGCAGCACTTTGAGCATGGCCGTCTGATCTTACTGACGCCGCAGGTGATTCCCGCCCAGGGCTTGTGATCCGCAACCGGCAGGTAAAGGCTGGTCGTGCAGCAGCCGAACAAAGCTAATCAGGAGGCGATCGGATGGTGGAGAAGACGGGCACCTCAGGGGCCGCGGGCAGGGCAGCCGCGGCCGGCCAGCCCGATAGCGTGCGGAATGTCGTGCTTGTCGGCCACTCTGGCGCGGGAAAGACCACCCTCACCGAGGCCCTGCTCGTCGCCACCGGCGCGATCCAGCGCGCCGGCCGGGTGGAGGACGGGACGACCGTGAGCGACTTCGACGAGGTCGAGGTCAGGCAGCAGCGCTCGGTCAACCTGGCGCTCGCGCCCGTGATGCACGACGGGGTCAAGGTGAACCTGCTCGACACGCCGGGCTATGCCGACTTCACCGGGGATCTCCGGGCGGGCCTGCGTGCCGCTGACGCGGCGCTGTTCACGGTCTCGGCCGCCGAGGGCGTGGACGGCCTGACCAGGATGCTCTGGGAGGAGTGCGCGGCGGTTGGCACGCCGCGGGCCGTCGTGATCACCAAGATCGACCACCAGCGCGCGGACTTCGGCGATGCCCTCGCCGCGTGCCGGGAGGCCTTCGGCGACTCGGTGGCGCCGCTGTACCTCCCGGTCGGCGACGGCCAGACCGGTGTCCGCGGGCTGATCGGGCTGCTCTCCGAGCGCTTCTACGACTACTCGGGCGGCTCCCGGCAGGAGCGTGACCCGGAGCCGGCGGATGCCGGCCGGATCGAGGAGTCGCGCAGCGCGCTGATCGAGGCGATCATCCAGGAGAGCGAAGACGAGAGCCTCATGGACCGGTACCTGTCCGGCGAGGACATCGACGCCAAGGTGCTGATCGAGGACCTGGAGAAGGCGGTCGCGCAGGGCAGCTTCTACCCGGTCATCCCGGCGGCCGCGCCGCAGGGCATCGGCATGCCCGAGCTCCTTGAGGTTATGACGCAGGCCTTCCCGTCGCCGGCGGAGCATCCGCTGCCGCCCGTGACCTCGCCGGACGGCAAGCCGGTCAGCGGGCTGTCCTCCGACCCGAACGGGCCGCTGCTGGCCGAGGTCGTGAAGACCACATCAGACCCCTACGTGGGCCGGATCAGCCTGGTGCGGGTCTTCTCGGGCACGCTCCGGCCGGACGCGACCGTGCACGTCTCGGGTCACGGGCGGGTGGACCAGGGGCACCCCGACCACGACCAGGACGAGCGGATCGGCGCGCTGACCTCGCCTCTCGGCAAGCACCAGCGCACGATCGCGCAGTGCCTGGCCGGCGACATCTGCGCCGTGGCCAAGCTCGCCAGCGCCGAGACCGGCGACACGCTCTCGGACAAGGAGCGCCCGCTGGTCATGGAGGCCTGGGCCAATCCGGAGCCGCTGCTGCCGGTGGCGATCACAGCCAAGTCCAAGGCGGACGAGGACAAGATGTCGCAGGCGCTGGCCAGGCTGGTGGCCGAGGACCCGACGCTGCGGCTGGAGAACAACTCGGAAACCCGCCAGCTCGTGCTCTGGTGCATGGGCGAGGCGCACGTCGGCCTGCTGCTCGACCGGCTGTCCAGCCGCTACGGCGTCGCCGTGGAGACCGTGGAGCTCAGGGTGCCGCTCCGCGAGACGCTCGCGGGCAAGGCCCAGGGCCTGGGCCGGAACGTCAAGCAGACCGGCGGCCACGGCGAATACGCGATATGTCACCTCGAGGCCGAGCCGGTGCCCTCTGGCGGGGGCTTCGAGTTCGTCGACAAGATCGTCGGCGGCGTGGTGCTGCGTCAGTTCATCCCGTCGGTGGAGAAGGGCGTCCGCGCCCAGATGGAGCAGGGCGTGCTGGCCGGCTACCCGATGGTGGACATCCGCGTCACGCTGTTCGACGGCAAGGCGCACTCGGTGGACTCCTCGGACATGGCGTTCCAGAAGGCGGGCCGGGCGGGACTGCGGGACGCGGCGGAAAAGGCCGGGGTGCTGCTGCTCGAGCCGGTCGACGAGCTGTCCGTGCTCGTCCCTGACGGCTACGTGGGCGCGGTGATGTCGGATCTTTCCTCCCGGCGCGGCCGGGTGCTCGGCACCGAGCCGGTCGGCAGCGGGCGGACCATGGTGAAGGCCGAGGTGCCAGAACTGGAGATCATCCGCTACGCGATCGACCTGCGGTCCATGTCCCAGGGCACGGGCTCGTTCACGCGCTCGTACCTGCGCTACGAGCCGCTGCCCCCGCACCTGGCCGACAAGGTGGTGAGCGCATCGAAGCAGGGCTGACCGGCCGCCCGCTCCCCGCTTAGCCGGGGCGCTGCCCGCCAGGCACCGCCCCGGCCGTCACTGCGCCGGCCACGCCCCGGCGAGCAGGTCGCGCGTGTCCGCCAGGAGCTGGGGCAGCACCCGCGTCTGCCCGATCACGGGCATGAAGTTGTTGTCCCCTCCCCAGCGCGGCACCACGTGCTGGTGCAGGTGCGCGGCGATGCCCGCGCCGGCCACCGGGCCCATGTTCATGCCGATGTTGAAGCCCTGGGCGCCGGACGCGGATCGCAGCGCGGTCATCGCCTGCTTGGTGAAGCTGCCCAGCTCGGCGGTCTCGTCCGGGTCCAGCTCGGTGTAGTCGGCGATGTGCCGGTACGGGACGATCATCAGGTGCCCGGCGTTGTACGGGTACAGGTTGAGCACCGCATAGACGAGCGAGCCGCGGGCGGTGATGAGCGCGTCGGCGTCGGGCAGCTTGGGGACCCGGCAGAACGGGCAGTCGTCGCCCTCCGCGCTCTCCGGCTTGCCCTCGCCCTTGATGTAGGCCAGCCGGTGCGGCATCCACAGCCGCCGGAACCCGTCCGGGATCCCCACGCCGTCCTGCGGAGCGCGCCGTTCGGCCTGCCGGCGTCCGCCGTCATCCTGCTCCGGGCGGGCTGGGTGATCGGAAGCGGCTCCTGGCATGCATGCAGCATAGGGGCGCCCCCGGGCGACCCGGCTTGCCGCCCTTCTGGTGCTCGCGGCAGGGCCCGTGACGCTCGGGCACGGCAACCGCAACTCACAAGGGCTGTACTTCCCGGCACGGCCACTAGCCGGACGGGCTGGGGCCCGGGCTGCCGCCCGCGCCCGTCACTGGGCCTGCGGTCGGGCTGGGGCCGGGGCTGC
>JASHPR010000443.1 GCA_030038015.1 Streptosporangiaceae bacterium | reverse complement strand
GCTATTACGATGCGCCCGCCGAGCCCTGCAATGTGCACCTCGAGGTGCAGATGGCCGGTCACCTGGACGGGACGGCGCTGCGGCGGGCCACGGCCGCGGCGCTGGCGGCGGAGCCGCGCGCGTTGGCCAGGATGGCCCGCGGCGGGTGGTGGCGGCGGTTCGCGTGGGAGATGCCCGGCGAGCCGGACTGCGATCCGGTGGCCACCGCCGGCTGGTCCGGCGAGACCGAGTTCGCCGAGCTGCGGGCGCGGTTCCTGGCCGCGGCGCCGCCGCTGCGCAGCTCGCCGCCGCTGCGGCTGCTGCTCGCGGCCGGGCCCGGCGAAGACCGGATCATCCTCAACGCGCACCACGCCGCGCTCGACGGCCTCTCCTGCCTCGACCTGCTGCGCAGCATCGCGCGGCACTACCCGGGCGGCCAGGACGGTGCCGTGCCGGGAAGGCAGGCGCCCGCCAGCGAATCCGGCGAAGCGGTCTCCCTCGCCCCGGGCGGCCCCGGCTCGCCCTCCGCCGGGCGGCCGGGCGGCGTGCGCCCGGCGCCCGCCGTGCGGATCGCCCCGGACCCGCCGCCCGGCCGCCCGCGTGACCGGGCCGGCTACGGTTTCTGCCTGCTGCCCGCCCGGGCGGTACCCGCCGGGCGCGGCGGCGGGCCCGGGCGCCGCGGCACGGTCAACGACCTGCTCATCGCGGCCCTGATCGTCGCCGTCGGCCGCTGGAACAGCGCTCACGGGCGGCCGTCCGGCCGCATCAGGATCACCATGCCGGTCAGCGCCCGGCTGCCGGGGCAGGCCCTGGCAGCCGGGAACCTGTCCCGGCTGGCCGCCGTGTCCGCGCCGGTGCCGGCCGAAAGCTGCGATCTCGGCGCGCTGGTAGCGGACGTGGCCGCGCAGACCCGCGCGGCCAAGGACCGGCCCGGGCCGCAGGTCGACCCAGTCAGCATGGCGCTGGCGGCGGCGCGGTGCCCGCCAGCGGTGAAGCGGCGGCTGCTCCGCCTGGCCCTGCACACGGCCGGCCCGTGGCTGTGCGACACGTCCCTGGTCTCCAACCTCGGCGTCGTCGCCGGCCCGCCCCGGTTCGGGACGGTGCCAGCGGCCGGCATGTGGTTCTCGACGTCGGCGCACATGCCCCGGGGGCTTTCGGTGGGTGCCATCACGGTCGCCGGGAAGCTGCACCTGTGCCTGCGGTACCGGCGCGCCCTGCTCAGCAGTCCGGCGGCGGCCAGGTTCGCGGGCCTGTACGCCGCCGCGCTGACCGATCTCACCAGCGAGGGAGACGACGGTGACCGGTAGCACTGACACGGGGCTGGCGCTGGCCCTCCTCGCCGCGACCGCCTATAACTCCGGCCTGATCGTAGAGAAGCAAGCGCTAGCGCAAATCCCGGCCGCCCGCCGGGGCGTCGCCGCCTTCGCGGCGGCCCTGGCGACGTCGCCACGCTGGCTGGCCGGGTTCACGATGATGCTGTTCGGGCTGGCGTTCCAGGTCCTCGCCCTGCTCCTCGCCCCGGTGACCCTGGTCCAGCCGGTCATGGCCAGCGGCGTGGCGATCGTCCTGGTGCTGTCCAGGGTCGTGCTGCGCGAGCACCTGGGCCGCGGCGAATACGTGTGCGTCGCCGTCATGGCCTTGTCCGTGATCGTGCTGGCGCTGTCCGCCGGCGGCGCGTCCGCGGAGGTCGGCCACGACGTCAGCGGGGCGGGGTTCGCGGGGGTGGCCATCCTGTCCTGCACGCTCGCGGCGCTCACGGCCGCCAGCGCGCTGCAGGCGGGCTCCCCCAGGCACGGGCCTCCGGTGAGCGGCGTGTCCTACGGCATCGCCACCGGCCTGCTGTACGGCGTGGCCGCCCTGGCCATCAAGGCCCTGTCCGGCGTGCTGCTGCACGGTCAGGGGATCACCGGCACGGCCCTGGCTTTGCTGTCGTCCCCGTATCCGTACCTGATGGCGGCGTGCTCCGCGGCCGGCCTGCTGCTGTTCCAGACCGCGCTGCAGCGCTGCCGGATCTCCATCGTCGCGCCCGTGTCCAACGTGCTGGGGAGCGTCTACTTCATGGTCGTCGGCACCTGGCTGTTCCACGAGCGGCTCCCCGCCGACCCGGCGCGGCTGGCGCTGCGCCTGGCCGGCATCGTCATCGCGTGCGGCGTGGTGGTGCTCCTGTCGCGGCAGCCCGACGCGCCGCAGCCGGTGCCGGGCACCCGGGCCGAGGGCAGGGCGAGGCGAACCTGGCGCAAGGAAGGAGAAGATCGTGGCTTTCGACGAGACGCTGCTTGAGATCCTGGTCTGCCCCATCGACAAGCGCGGCCTGCTGTACTTCGCCGATGAGGGGCTGCTCTACAACCCGCGGTTGCGCCGGAGCTACCGGATCGAGAACGACATCCCGGTGATGCTGGCGGAGCAGGCCGCGCCGGTCGCCGAGGACGAGCACGCCCGGCTGATCGAGCGAGCGCGCAGCGGCGACGCGGTCGGGACGTCGGCTGACTAGCACGCTCAGTACGCCTGGGGGATCACCAGCCCTGAACTCGAGGGCACGATGAAGCCCGCCTGCATGTCGCCGACGCACAGCCCGGCCATGGCGGCCCCCGAGACGGTGACGCTCAGCGCGCTTCCCCGTACCGGGAGGTAGGCGGCATGCAGGCCCGCCCTGACGGTGAGCAGCTGCGCACTCCCCCCGTAGCTGACGGTCACGTCCTCACCATTCACCGCCGCGGAGGCGAGGTATGCGATGCGCAGCACGCCAAGGCCGGGGTAGGCCGGGAACGTGAACCGGACAACCGCTGTCCCGTTGCGCACGCGCTGACATCGCCGCCCGGCCGAGAACGGGACACTCGTCGGGCCGTACACCGCGGCTTGGTGCAGCCTGCCGTCAGACCCGAACACCATGAGGTGATCGATCGTCCCGTCCGGCTGTGACGTCCACCGGATCCTGGCCGCGTCCGCGGCGCTCTCCATCGGCCCGATCAGCTCGGAGGTACGGGCGTATTTCCCGAACGCGCTGATCATGAGCGCCGAAGGCACCACTGAGTCGACAATCACCGTCCCGGCCGGCGCCTCCGCAACCGCCGCCTGGGCGTTTTCGACGTAGAGCTGACTCACCAGGCCTGAGGTCGTGCTCTGGAGATTCTGGACCGACCACACGGAGCCGATGACGAACGCGCCGACCAGGCCGGCCGCGACCAAGCGTCCCGTCTGGCCCCCGTCCGCGGTCACCGCATGCTTCTTCCTGGCGGTGTCCGGCTGTCCGGCCAGCGGCAGGAAGGCCAGACCCACGCAGATGGCCAGGACCGGAACCGCGTCGGCCACGTAGCGGGTCTGCAGCGCGAGCACTCCGGGGGTCATTTCGGCGATCCTGCCGACCACGACGGGGGCCACGTCGGCCGCGAGCAGCCATCCCGCCAGGATGGCCCAGGCACGCCAGGCGTACCGGTGGGCCACGATGCTTGCGATGATGACGGCCGCGGCCACGATCAAGGACAGCCAGGCCAGCGTGGGAGGCGGCGCAGCCGCTGCGTACTGCGCTTCGGAGGTGGGGAACCACTGCCACGGCCCGCCGATGGCGCCCGGCACGAAATTGTCCTTCAGGAGCTCCCAGATCAGGGTGAAAACCCCTGCGGCCGTATCCGGGATCCTCGGCTGCACGGTCGATGTGCGCAGCGACGACGCGAACACGACAGCGTAGACGGCCACCATCGCCGCTTCCAGCAGCCAGGACCGCCAGTACTTCACCAGGCATTGGCCGATCGTGCGCGGCCAGGACCCTTCCATGAAGAACGCGGAGGTGATCGCGAACAGCAGCAGCGGCAGGATCAGGGCCTTCTCGTTGAAGATCAGCCCAAAAGCCAGCCAGGCGGCGACCGCGAGCGCATGCCGGAAGCGACCGCTCCGCACGTAGTGCACCTGCGCGTTCAACGCCATGAAGATGGCTAGCTGCAGCGGCAGCAGCTCGATCGCCGCTGACCACCACCGGGTGTCCATAATGACCAGCGGGCAGAGCAGGTAGATGAGGAGCAGCACCAGGATGGCCGGCCGGTTACCGAAGAGCGTCCGCAGCAGCCGGAGCGCCGCGAGGGACGCAGCCGCCAGCATGACTATGGTGATCGCAGACGCGAATGCCCAGTTATAGAGCGCGATCCTGGCCACCACCCAGCAGATCGCGTAGACCCCGGGAAACCAGTGACCGGCTCCGACAAGTGTCAGGTAACTCCAGGTGAAGGAATGGCCGAGCGCCAGCTCCATGAAGTGGAAGTCGTCTTGATAGAAGAAGTAGTTGCTGAGGAATAGGGACTTCCAGATCAGCTGCGCCGCGATCAGCACCAGGCCGCAGAGCACGACGCCGCGGCCCCGGGCCCACGCCGCGAGCTCAGGCCAGTCGATGACGTTCGCGAGGTCGCCGCGCCGGTAAGGGACCGGGAGATTCTGCGGCCGCTCCGGGAGAGTCTCCGGGCGGGGCTCCAGCTCCCCGCCGGTGTAGCTCACGTCTCCGCCGGTGTGACTCACGGCGCATAGCCTAACGGCGGGCCGGGACGATTACTACTAAAGAGTAGGACGAGTATTAAAAAGGAGGACAAGGGACTGGCCGCCAGCTAAGGCGCAACAAGCACCACTGCGACCTTGGGCATGAGCCCCTCATCTGCCTCACGGCCCGCGTGCCCGGCCCGGCCGGGCGACGATCACCCGGCAAGCTCCGCGGCGACGGTGGCGCCCAGCTCCCAGCAGGCCTCGAGGCTGGCCTGGTCCGGCGGCCCGGTCACGCAGAGCGGCGGGCGGACCCGGCGCCACTTCAGGCCGGTGGCGATGGCCTCCACCCCCCGCACGGCCCCCTCCGTGTCGCTGGCCCCGTGCACGTACAGCGCGTACGGCCGGCGCTGCGTCGCCTCCAGGCACGGGTAATAGATGCCGTCGAAGAAGTGCTTGAGCGCGCCGGACATGTAGCCGATGTTCGCCGGCGTGCCGAGCAGGTAACCGTCCGCCGCGAGCACATCGGCGGCCGCGGCGGTCAGGGCGGGCCTGATCACCACCTCGACTCCCGCTATCTCGTCGGCGCCGGCTCCGGCCACGACGGCTTCGAACATTGCCTGCATCGCCGGTGACGGCGTGTGGTGCACGATCAGCAGCCGCCGCATGTGCCCGCAGCATACTGGCGGGCGCTGCCGGGGCCCGCGGCTACCCTGGCCGCATGCTCACGGACGTCTCCCGTGCCGGGACGGTGGCACGCCTGCACCCGGCGGCCGCCGGGCTCATCGACGCGTGCTGCGTGATCGCCTTCGTCGCGATCGGCCGGGCCAGCCACCACGACGGGGACTCGCTGGGCGGCGTGGCGAGCACGGCGTGGCCGTTCCTGGCAGGGCTCGCGGCCGGGCTTGCGGTCACCCGGGCCTGGCGGCGGCCTGCCGCGATCGTGCCGGCCGGCCTGGGCGCATGGCTGGGCACCGTCGCCGTCGGGATGGCGCTGCGGGTGGTCGCGGGCCAGGGCACGGCGCCGGCGTTCATCGGCGTCGCGCTGGCTTTTCTCGGCCTGTTCCTGCTCGGCTGGCGGGCACTGGCAGCCGGCCACGCGAGATGGCGCGCCGCGCGCGGCCGCCGCTGAACGCTGCGGCCTGCGCCTGCCCCCGGAACCTGCCAGCGGCGCCGTCCCCGCCCGCCGCGGCAGCCCAGCCCAGCCCAGCCTTCCCCGATGCCCTTGTCCGGCCAAACGCGCCCGTCGTAGACTGAACATTCAGTCAACCCGCGTGAGGAGCGCGCAATGGCCGAGCAGGCCGCCTCAACCGAGTCATCGAGCAGCTCAAACACATCCGACCGCCCCGCTAGACCCGGAACGGCCTTCCCGGCCGGCTCCGGGGGCGGCCCCGGCCCAGGCCCTGAGGACCTGGCCAGCTCAGCGTCGGCGCCGGGCGGCACCGCCCCCGCAAAGATCGACGAGATCATCGCCAGGCAGGAGGAGATCTTCGTCGCGCGGCAGAGCGAATCGCGGCGGATGGCCGGCCGGGCCAACCGCGCGCTCGCCGGGGGCGTCACCTCCAGCTGGCAGATCACCAAGCCGCAGCCGGTCTGGCTCAGCCACGGCAAGGGATCGAAGATCTACGACGTCGACGGCAACGAGTACGTCGACCTGCACGGCGGCTACGGCGCGGCCCTCGCCGGGCACGGCCACCCGGCGATCGTGGAGGCGGTGCGCAGCCAGGCAGGCCTGGGCACGCACTTCGCCCAGCCCACCCCGGCGGCGATCCTGGTGGCCGAGGAACTGACCCGCAGGTTCGGGCTGCCGCTGTGGCGGTTCGCCAACTCGGGCACCGAGGCGACCATGGACGCCGTCCACCTGATGCGCGCGGTCACCGGGCGCGACCTGATCATCAAGGTCGAGGGCTGCTACCACGGCCACCACGACTCGGTCCAGGTGTCGGTCTGCCCCGAACCCGATGACGTCGGGCCCGCGCACAAGCCAGCACAGGTCGCCTCCAGCACCGGGATCCCGCGGGCGATCATCGACCTCACGCTGGTGGCCGGCTTCAATGACCTGGAGGGCGTAGCCCGGCTGCTGGATGAGAACCCCGGGCAGGTCGCCGGGATGATCATCGAGCCGATCATGATGAACGCCGGGATCATCAAGCCCGAGCCCGGGTACCTGGCCGGCCTCAAGGACCTGCTGCACTCCTGCGGCGCGCTGCTCACCTTCGATGAGGTCAAGACCGGCCTCACCGCCGGGCCTGGCGGGGCTACCCGGGTGACGGGGGTCACGCCCGACATCATCTGCCTCGCGAAGGCGATCGGCGGCGGGGTGTCGGTCGCCGCCATCGGCGGCACCGAGGAAGCCATGGGGCACGTATCCAGCGGCGGCTACGAGATGGTCGGCACGTTCAACGGCAACCCGCTGGCGATGGCCGCCTGCCGGGCAATGCTGTGCGAGGTCGCCACTCCCGCCGCGTACGAGCGGATCGAGGCCCTGCGGCTGCAGGCCGTCGCCGGCCTGCAGCGGGAGATCGACCGGAACGGCCTGCGCGCGCAGGTCGTGTCCGTGGGCGCCAAGGGCTGCGTGGTCTTCAGCGCCGAGCCCGTGCGGGATTTCCGCGGATTCCTCGGCATCGACGATTCCTACAGCCATGCGCACTGGCTGTATCAGCACAATGGCGGGGTCTTCCTGCCGCCCTGGGGGAAGATCGAGCAATGGCTGATCTCGGTGCAGCACGACGAGGCGGACATCGAGCGCTTCACGGGGAACTTCGCCGGGTTTGCCGCGGCCCTTCGCACCTAATCCGTACCGTTATCCCGAATGCCTTGCTTCCGATGCCCGATGATAGTACTTCTAGGCGGTAACGCCGTGCGTTGATCGAATGTTCAGTCAAGGTCCCTCCCGAGGACCGCTGGAGGGTCGCATGCACCCAAGAGAAGGCTGGCCAGCCGACGGGAGTCGGCCGCCAGGCTGGCCAACCAGGCGAAGCTTCCTGCGGGGCACCGCCGCCGCGGGGCTGCTGGCAGGCGCCGGGGGCACGCTGCTTTCCGCTTGCGCATCCGACCTTGCTGGCAACGTCAGCGTGCCGCTGCCCCGGCCCAGCCACCCGGTGGCCTGGCCCACCTTCAAGGACAACCAGCCAATCGCCAGCGGCCTGCCGCCCGAGCGCAACGCCACGCTGCAGATCTTCAACTGGGTGGCCTACGTCAACCAGGCGTGCGTCAACAGCTTTGCCAAGCAGTACAACTGCAAGGCGCAGGTCACCACCTTCAACACGATGGACGAGGCCCTGGCCAAGCTGCGCAGCGGGCTGAGCTTCGACGTCTTCATGGGCGTCACCGTCGACGTGCTCGGCCAGCTGATCGAGTCGAAGCTGATCCAGCCGCTCAACCACAGCTACCTGCCGAACATCACCCAGGAGTGGCCGGACTTCCAGGACCCCTTCTACGACCAGGGCTGGAGGTACACGGTGCCGTACACGATCTACACGACGGGCATCTCCTGGCGCAAGGACCTCGTCCACGAGAACCCGTACACGATGAAGAACCCGTGGGCCATGCCCTGGCAGGCGAAATACAAGGGCAAGGTGGCGATCCTGGACGACTACCGGGAGGGGATCAGCCTGGGCCTGATGAAGAACGGGATCTTCAACCTGAACACCACGGACTACCGGCAGATCTCGCTGTCCCGGCAGTCGCTGCAGGACCTGTCGAGCCTGGTCAACGTGCACATCGACAACAACGACTACTCCGAGGTGCCGGACGGCCAGATCTGGATCCACCACGCCTGGTCCGGCGACATGGCGGCCGCCGCGTCCTACATGCCCAAGGGAGTCCCGGTCGACGTCGTCGGGTACTGGTTCCCCACCGACGGCAAGGGCCCGGTCGCGAACGACACGCTCACGATCCTGCGCTCGGCCAGCAACCCGGTGCTGGCCCACCTGTTCCTCAACTACTTCATGGACCTGAACAACGCGCTGGAGAACATCAGCTACAACGGCTACATGCAGCCGCTGAACGCGATCACCCCGCAGCTCCTGGTCAAGGAGCAAATCCTGCCGCCGAGCCTGATGTCCACCGCCGTCCTTCCGTCCTACTTCCGCCGCGGCGTGGCCGAGCTGCAGCTGCCCGTGGACGCCGACGCGCTCTGGCAGCAGGCCTGGCTCGTCGTCAGCAACGGGATCTGAACATGAGCATCGCCCCGCCCCAGTCACCGCCGACCAGGCCCGCCCAGGCCCGCACCGAGGAGCCGCGGCGCAGCCGCGGCTCCCAGCAGTCCAAGGCGTTCTGGATCGCGCTCGCCGCCCCCGGGATCCTGTGGCTGGTGCTGCTGTTCATCGTCCCGTTCTACGCGGTCCTGGGGATCGCGGAGGGGCAGCTGAACCGGCTGACCGAGTCGCCCATCGCCCAGTACAACCCGCTGCGCTGGAGCTCGTCGAACGTCATCAACGTCTACCACGACCTGATCGGCGCCACCGCGTTCGCCGCGCCGATCGCGCTGCGCACCCTCCTCTACGTCGTGGTCGCCTCGGTGCTCTGCCTGGTGATCGGCTACCCGGCGGCGTACTTCGTGGCCCGGTTCGCCGGGCGGCGCAAGGGCCTGTTCCTCGTGCTGCTGATCGCCCCGTTCTGGATCAGCTACATGATGCGGATGCTCGCGTGGATCGACCTGCTGCAGGTCAACGGCTACGTGAACAAGTCCCTGGCCTTCCTGCACCTCACCTCGCCCGCGTCGCCTATCGACTGGCTGGGCGGCAAGCCGCTGACCGTCATCCTGGGCCTGGTCTACGGCTACATCCCGTACCTGATCCTGGTCCTCTACGCGGGCCTGGACCGGATCGACCCGTCGCTCATCGAGGCGGGCCGCGACCTCGGCCTCGGCCGCGCCCGCACGTTCCTGCGGGTCACGCTGCCGCTGTCCCGGCAGCCGATCCTGACCGGGATGCTGATCACGGTCCTGCCCATGCTCGGCGACTACTTCACCAACCAGCTGCTCTCCGGCGCGCCGAACACCTCGATGATCGGCAACCTGATCGAGGGCCAGCTCGGCACGCCGGGCCTGCAGGGCCAGGGTGCGGTGCTGTCGCTGCTGCTGCTGCTGGTCCTGATCGGCCCGATGATCTACTACGTGATAGCCACCAACCGGTCGTCCCGGGAGGCAGCATGACCGCGGCCGACGCGACAACGAACGCCACCCGGGCCGCCACCGCAGCCAGGCCGGGCGGCGCGGCCCGGCTGCTGCCCTGGCGGAACCCGTGGCGCCGCCCGTGGCTGCTCGAGGGCTTCACCTGGCTCTACCTCATCTGGTCGCTGGTGCCGATCGGGCTCGCGGTGCTGTTCTCGTTCAACAACGGCAAGTCACAGGCGGTGTGGCAGGGGTTCTCCTGGCGCTGGTACTTCACCGACCCGGTGAACTCGGTGCTGCACAACCCCGCGCTGCACGCCGCCGTCACCCAGACGCTGCGGCTGTCGGTCTACACCACGATCATCGCGGTCCCGCTCGGCGTCGCGTTCGCCCTGGGCATCAACCGCTGGCACGGGTACACGCCATCGACGTTCAACTTCGTGATGATCCTCTCCTTCGTCGTCCCCGAGCTGATCTTCGGCGTGGCGATGTTCTTCGTGTTCACCGTGCTGTTCGGCTTCGTGCACCTGGGCACGCTCGCGGAGACGCTCGGCCTGGTCACGTGGAACGTCAGCTGGCCCGCGATCATCGTCCAGGCACGGCTGGTCACGATCGGCCGGCAGTACGAGGAGGCAGCCGCCGATCTGGGCGCCACCCAGTTCCAGGCCATCCGCCGGGTGCTGCTGCCGCTGCTGAGCCCGGCCATCTTCGCCAGCGCCGTGCTGGTCTTCTCCAGCGTCATCGACGACTTCGTGATCGTGGACCTGCTGTCGTCGAACGCGGGCAACACCCCGATGTCGGTCTACATCTACTCGCAGCAGCACGGCGGGAACGGCGGCCCGGCGCTGAACGCCCTCGGCACGATCATGCTGGCGATGTCGCTGGTCATCGTGGTCATCGGGTACATCGGCTACCGGCTGATGACCCGCGGCGAGCGCGGCGACGCCAAGCAGGCGCTCGCCACGATCGCCGGCGCCGACTACGGGTGAGAGCCCTCGCCAGACGGCTATTGCTGACCGGGTGTTAACTCCCGGGCACGCCGCCGGGAAGCCCTGCGTCAGCTGGCCTTCAGCGCGGCGCCCTCCACGCCGGCCACGCTGGCCAGCGGCGGCTCACCGGCATCGGCGAGCTCGCCGCCCCCGGAGAGCACCCGCATCGCGTCCGGGGCCAGGAACGCATGCACCGGGGTGCCCTGGGC